>CBDVAK010000128.1:0-9451 GCA_965371945.1 uncultured Candidatus Competibacteraceae bacterium | reverse complement strand
TCCATCCAAAAGCAGCATCTAAGCCAGAAAAGCGGCCGTTGTGACGCAATAATTACAGATTGATCATCAGGTTGCGTTGGTCCGACCCCTCAGTTGCCTCAGTTCGGGCTAATCCACTCGGCATAAAAAAGGGCCTGCGATCACTCGCAAGCCCCTGATTTCGTCTGGCTCCCCGGGACGGGCTCGAACCGCCGACCTAGTGATTAACAGTCACCCGCTCTACCAACTGAGCTACCGGGGAATTGAGGCGCAGGATGGTACTAGCGCCGGTACGGGTGGTCAAGCATGCGCATGCATGTCTCGGCCACCCGCCGGCATCGTTGTGTCGATACTTGTCGTCAAAGTGCGGCCGCGATCCGGTCGAGGGCCTTCTCCAGGTTTTCCATGCTGGTGGCGAACGACAGCCGCAGGCTGCCCGCCGTGCCAAACGCCGAGCCGGGCACTACCGCAACTTCGGCCTCGTTGAGCAGATGTTCGGCCAGTTCGACGTCGTTGCTGATGCCGTCCATGCGATCGATCACGGGCTGGAAACTGGGGAAGGCGTAAAAAGTGCCGTCGCCGTGGATGGCGTTGACGCCTGCCATGGCATTGAGGCGCTTGACCACGAAGTCGTGGCGTTCTCTGAAGGCCACCAGCATGTCCTGCACACAGGACTGGTCTCCTTCCAGGGCGGCCTGAGCCGCCACCTGCGAGATCGAGGTGGCGCCAGATGTGCTCTGCGACTGAACTTTTTTCATCGCCTTGATCAAAGGCGCCGGTCCGCCCGCATAGCCGATGCGCCAGCCGGTCATTGCATAGGCCTTGGAGACGCCATTGAGTACGATGGTGCGATCATAGAGATCCGGGCAGGCCATGACGATGTTGCAAAATGGCTCCTCGCACCAGAGGATGTGCTCGTACATGTCATCGGTGGCAATCAGTATGCCGGGGTGACGGCGCAGTACGTCGCCCAGCGCGCTCAATTCGGAACGGCTGTAGGCGACGCCGGTGGGATTGGAGGGGCTGTTCAGCACCACCATGCGGGTTTTCGGGGTGATGGCGGCTTCCAGTTGTTCGGGGCTGAGCTTGTAGCGTTGCTCGATGCCCGCTTCCACCACCACCGGCACCCCGTCGGCGAGCAGCACCATGTCGGGGTAGGAGACCCAGTATGGCGCCGGGATGATCACTTCATCGCCGCCATCGAGCAGCGCCTGGGCGAGGTTGAAGAAACTTTGTTTGCCGCCACAGGACACCAGTATCTGGTCGCCCTGGTAGTCGAGCCCATTGTCGCGCTTGAATTTGGCGATCACCGCCTGCTTGAGCCCGGGAGTGCCATCCACCGCGGTATACTTGGTGAACCCGCTGTGGATGGCTTCGATCGCCGCTTGCTTGATATGGTCGGGGGTGTCGAAGTCGGGTTCCCCGGCGCCAAGACCGATGACATCGTGCCCGGCCGCTCTGAGTTCAGCGGCGCGCTGGGTGACGGCGAGGGTGGGGGAGGGTTTGATGCGCTGCACGCGGCTTGAAAGCTTTATGTCCAAGGTCGGGCTCCTGGAACGGAAGAGTAATGAAAGGACACTATACCCACGGCACGCCAGTATTCGGCCTCGATCGCACGCGTCTTGACGCGGATGGCTGCGTTGGAAATGCTTGCTGTAGTGCGGGCTGGAGCGGCGCATTCCCGCCTTGCCCTCCACACCAATGCACGCACGCTCAAAACGGAATACCGGTGTGCCGTGAGTATATCGAAGTATACCCGTTGCGCAGGGTTTTTCGAGAAGGTACACAATCCCCATGAGTCGAAAGTTTCAGTTAAAGGCCCCGTTCGAGCCCGCGGGCGATCAACCTGAGGCCATTGCCGCGCTGGTGGCAGGTCTGGAAGACGGGCTCGCCGGGCAGGTGCTGCTGGGCGTCACCGGCTCGGGCAAGACCTACACCATGGCCAGCGTCATAGACCGGGTGCAGCGCCCGGCGATCGTGCTGGCTCCCAACAAGACCCTGGCGGCACAGCTCTACGGCGAGATGCGTGATTTTTTTCCCGACAACGCGGTCGAGTACTTCGTTTCCTACTATGACTACTTCCAGCCTGAAGCCTATGTGCCGTCTTCAGACACCTATATCGCAAAGGACGCCTCGGTCAACGAACACATCGAACAGATGCGTTTGTCGGCCACCAAGGCCATACTCGAGCGCCCCGATACCGTGGTGGTGGCGACGGTCTCTTCGATCTACGGTCTCGGTGATCCTCGCCAGTTTTTGAGTATGGTGCTGCATCTGAGTTGCGGTGATCTCATCGACCAGCGCGCGATTCTCAGACGTCTGGCCGAGTTGCAGTACACCCGCAATGACCTCGAGCTGGGGCGCGGTACCTACCGTGTTCACGGCGAAGTGATCGACATCCATCCCGCGGACGCCGAGAAAGAGGCCGTCAGGGTGGAATTGTTCGATGACGAGATCGAGGCGCTGAGCTATTTCGATCCGCTCACCGGCGAGATCCTGCGGCGGGTGCCGCGGCTGACCATCTACCCCAAGTCACACTATGTCACCACCCGCGACACCGTGCTGGCTGCGGTGGATACCATCCGCGCCGAACTCGAGGAACGTCTTGAGGAACTGCGCGGGGCCAACAAACTGGTCGAAGAGCAGCGTTTGGAGCAGCGCACGCGCTTCGATCTGGAGATGATGGTGGAACTGGGCTACTGCTCGGGTATCGAGAACTACTCCCGCCACCTCACCGGTCGGGCGCCGGGTCAGCCGCCGCCCACCTTGATGGACTATCTGCCCGACGATGCACTGGTGTTCATCGATGAAAGCCACGTCACCGTACCACAGCTTGGTGGCATGTACCGGGGCGACCGCTCCCGCAAGGAGAATCTGGTCGAATACGGATTCCGGCTACCGTCGGCGCTTGACAACCGGCCGCTGCGTTTTGATGAATTCGAGGCCCTGATGTCGCAGGGGGTGTTCGTTTCCGCCACCCCGGGACGCTGGGAACTGGAGCACGCCGATCAGGTCGTCGAACAACTGGTCAGACCCACCGGGCTGGTGGACCCGGCCGTGGAGGTGCGACCGGCCACTACCCAGGTCGACGATCTGCTCTCGGAGATCGGTGAGCAGGTGGCGGCCGGTCATCGGGTGCTGGTCACCACCTTGACCAAACGCATGTCCGAGAACCTCACCGAGTACCTGGCCGAGCACGATGTGCGGGTGCGCTATCTGCATTCCGACATCGAAACCGTGGAGCGGGTCGAGATCATCCGGGATCTGCGGCTCGGGGTGTTCGACGTGCTGGTGGGCATCAACCTGTTGCGCGAGGGGCTGGACATGCCCGAGGTGGCATTGGTGGCCATTCTCGATGCCGACAAGGAAGGCTTTCTGCGCTCCGAGACTTCGTTGATCCAGACCGTGGGTCGGGCGGCCCGCAATCTGCGTGGCCGGGCGATCATGTATGCGGACAGGGTCACCGGCTCGATGCAACGCGCCATCGATGAGACCGATCGGCGCCGCGACAAGCAGCGCGAATACAACCAGGTGCATGGCATCACACCGCGATCGGTGGAAAAAGCGGTGGCTGACATCATGCAAATGGATCGCCCCGGGGCGCCTGGTTCCACCGGTGAAGCCCGCAAGGTGGCTGAGGAGGCCGCACGCTACGCGACCATGAGCCCCGCGAAACTCTCTCGCAAGCTCCGCGACCTGGAGCAGCAGATGTTCCATCACGCCCGCGATCTGGAATTCGAGGAGGCCGCTCGTTTGCGCGACGAAATCCAGCGTATCCAGCAATACGCCCTGGGACTGCCGGAGGCCGCGGCGGGTTGAATCTCCCGGGGCCCCGTTGGGGGGCTTGAAACCCGCTCGGCCTGCCAGTAGTATCCGCGCTCTATCTACAGGCGCGTAGCTCAGCTGGTTAGAGCACCACCTTGACATGGTGGGGGTCGTTGGTTCGAGTCCAATCGCGCCTACCAAATTCCCCGCCAGGGGCAAACCCGCATTCCGATTCCGGCCTGAGTGTCGGAGTCAGCGCGTGGCGTTCGCCCCTGGTTTTTCGTCGTGGCCAAAGCAGGAACGAGTGATGCCGGTTATCAGGCTGCCCGATGGCAGTCAAAGGCAATTCGACAACCCGGTCACAGTGGCGGAGGTGGCCGCTGACATCGGCGCCGGGCTGGCACGCGCCGCCCTGGCCGGCAAGGTTGATGGCCATTTGGTCGACACCTCGTATTGTATCGACCACGATGCGGAGCTGGCGATCGTCACGGACCGTGATGACGCCGGCCTGGAGATCATCCGCCACTCCAGCGCGCATCTGCTGGCCCACGCTGTGAAGGAGCTGTTTCCGACCGCCCAGGTCACCATTGGCCCGGTCATCGACAACGGTTTCTATTACGATTTTGCCTATGAGCAGCACTTTGCGCCGGAAGACCTCGAGCGCATCGAGGCCCGCATGCGTGAGATTGTCGGTCGTGACCTGCCGGTTTCGCGTCGGACCATGCCGCGTGACGAGGCGATCGAACTGTTCAAGGGCATGGGGGAGCGATACAAAGCCGAGATCATCGCCGATATTCCGCGCGGTGAGGATATTTCCCTGTACCAGCAGGGTGAGTTCGTCGATCTGTGCCGGGGACCCCATGTGCCTTCCACCGGCAGGCTCAAAGCGTTCAAGCTGACCAAACTGGCGGGGGCCTATTGGCGGGGTGATTCCGCCAACGAAATGCTGCAGCGCATTTACGGCACGGCCTGGCCGGACAAGAAGCAGCTCAAGGCCTACCTGCACCGCCTCGAGGAGGCCGAGAAACGCGACCATCGGCGCATCGCCAAGGCCCAGGATCTGTTTCACCTGCAGGAAGAAGCCCCCGGCATGGTGTTCTGGCACGACAAGGGCTGGCGCATCTACACCACGGTGCAGAACTACATGCGCGGCAAGCTGCGCGAACACGGTTACCAGGAAGTCCATACCCCGCAGATCGTCGATCGCAGTCTTTGGGAGAAGTCCGGTCACTGGGAAAAATTCCGTGGCGACATGTTCACCACCGAGTCCGAGCACCGCCAATTCGCCATCAAGCCGATGAACTGTCCCTGTCACGTGCAGATATACAACCACGGTTTGCACAGCTATCGGGATCTGCCCCTGCGTATGGCGGAATTCGGCTCCTGCCATCGCAACGAACCCTCGGGTACCCTGCACGGGCTGATGCGTGTGCGCAATTTCGTACAAGACGATGCCCACATCTTTTGTACCGAGGAGCAGATCCAGGGGGAAGTGTCCCGGTTCATGGATCTGCTGTTCGAGGTCTACGCCGATTTCGGTTTCGAGAACATCGAGCTGGCCCTTTCGACCCGTCCCGACAGCCGGGTCGGGTCGGATCAGATCTGGGATGCTGCCGAGGCGTCGCTGTACGAGGCGCTGGAGCACAAAGGGCTGTCGTGGACGCTCAACGAGGGAGATGGCGCTTTTTACGGACCGAAAATCGATTTCTCGTTGCGGGACTGCCTCGACCGGGTCTGGCAGTGCGGTACTGTACAGGTGGATTTTTCGATGCCCGGGCGCCTGGGCGCCATCTATGTCGCGGAGGACAACAGCCGCAAGACGCCGGTGATGCTGCACCGGGCGATTCTGGGTTCGCTGGAACGGTTTGTGGGCATATTGATCGAGCATCATGCCGGTTCTCTGCCGCCCTGGCTGGCGCCGACGCAGGCAGTTGTGCTCAATATCACCGACCACCAGGCGGAGTATGCGGGAAAAGTCGCGAAAGACCTGTCGGAACAGGGTTTTTATGTGCATGCCGACTTGAGAAACGAAAAGATCGGCTTTAAGATCCGCGAGCACACATTACAGCGCATTCCCTATCTGCTCGTAGTGGGCGATCGGGAGATGCAATCGGAAACCGTGGCGGTTCGTTGTCGCAGCGGCGAAGACCTGGGCGCCATGGCGCCTTCGGAATTCGCGGATCGGCTGCACGAAGAGATCGAACGCCGCGGCTAACTTTGTCTGGAGGATTGAGTCATAGCTGGAAAAAGATTCTATCGGCAGCCGCAGCAGGAACAACCGGAACATCGGTTGAACGACCTGATCCGGGTGCCGGAGGTCCGTCTTATCAACCAGGATGGTGAACAGGTTGGAATCGTGCCCACGGCACGGGCACTGGAAATGGCGGTCGACACCGGGTTCGATCTGGTGGAGATCTCGCCTTCTGCGGAGCCTCCGGTCTGCCGAATCATGGACTACGGTAAGTACAAGTTCGAGCAGAGCAAGAAGGCCCACGAGGCCAAGAAGCGCCAGACTCGGATTCAGGTCAAGGAAGTCAAGTTTCGTCCCGGGACGGACGAGGGGGACTATCAGGTAAAGCTTCGCAACCTGATCCGTTTCCTGGATGAGGGCAACAAGGTCAAAGTCACCCTGCGTTTCAGGGGTCGCGAGATGGCTCACCGTGAGTTGGGTTATCAGCTACTGAAGCGCGTCGAGGATGATCTTGCGGAATTTGGTTCGGTGGAGCAGCGACCGCAGTTCGAAGGTCGTCAGGTCGTTATGGTCCTGAGCCCCAGCAAGAAGAGCCGCTGATCCGCGACATCGTTTTCGACGCCACCCCCGGCGCGGGGATCTTGTTGAAAATCGAATGCGAAGTGGAGAGTGATCATGCCCAAGATGAAAACCAACCGGGGCGCCGCCAAGCGCTTCCGGAAAACCGCGTCGGGCGGTTTCAAGCGCTACCAGTCGCACGCCCGGCATATGCTCACCAAGAAGAGTTCGAAGCGTAAGCGTCATCTTCGCGGTGGCACCATGGTCGCCGCAGCCGATACCCGGGTTGTACGGCGCATGCTGCCCTACGTCTGAGGAGGCGCGAACATGTCCAGAGTCAAACGTGGAGTTACCGCCCATCGGCGGCACAAGGCAGTCCTCAAGAAGGCCAAGGGCTACTATGGCGCCCGCAGTCGCACCTACAAGGTTGCCAAACAGGCGGTTACCAAAGCCGGTCAATACGCTTACCGTGACCGGCGCGTGCGCAAGCGCCAGTTTCGGGCCTTGTGGATCGTGCGTATCAATGCCGGTGCGCGGCAGTACGGCTTGTCCTACAGCCGTATGATAGACGGTCTCAAAAAAGCCGAGGTCGAGGTCGATCGCAAGGTGCTTGCCGATCTTGCTGTATACGATCAAACGGCTTTTGCGGCCCTGGCGGAAACTGCCAAGGCTGCCCTCGAGGCCTGATCCAGACGTCGAGCGCCACGCACCTGGTGGCGTCACAGCTAGTGGAAAGGGAAGGGTGGTCCGTGGTTACGCGGACAATCATCCTTCCCTTTTTCGTGGGTAGTGGAGACTCTCCGAGTGGATGATTTGAACGAACTGGTCCGCCAGGCCCGTTCGACGATCGAACAAAGCGGGAATCTGGCGGATCTCGACCGGATCCGGGTTCGTCTGCTGGGCAAGAAGGGTCAGCTCACCGAGCGACTCAAGCAGCTTGGGGCCCTGGCGCCGGAACAAAGGCGTGCCGCGGGCCAGGCCATCAACCGGACCAAGGCCGAGGTGCAGGCGCTGCTCCAGGACCGCCGTGACCAGTTGCAGGTGGCCGAAACCGAGCGGCGCCTGGCCGCCGAGGCTGTCGATGTGACGCTGCCGGGCCGGGGGCTGGCCAGTGGCGGGTTGCACCCCATTACCCGCACTCTGCAACGAATCGAATCCTTTTTCATACAACTCGGGTTTCGGGTCGCGGAAGGCCCGGAGATCGAGGACGATTTCCATAATTTCGAGGCGCTCAACATACCCGAGCACCATCCCGCCCGGGCCATGCACGATACCTTCTATTTCGATGCCGGCACCGTGTTGCGCACGCACACCTCACCGGTGCAGATCCGGGTGATGCAAAGCGAGCCCCCACCCTTGCGGATCATTGCGCCCGGACGGGTTTATCGCTGTGATTCAGACATCACTCATACACCGATGTTCCACCAGGTCGAAGGTTTGTTCGTTGATGAGAACGTCAGCTTTGCCGATCTCAAGGGAACCCTCGATGATTTTCTTCGACAGTTTTTCGAGCGCGATCTCGGGGTGCGTTTCAGGCCCTCGTACTTTCCGTTCACGGAGCCCTCGGCGGAGGTCGATATCCAGTGCGTGATGTGCTCCGGAGAGGGCTGTCGGGTCTGTTCCCACAGCGGCTGGCTGGAGATACTTGGCTGCGGCATGGTGCATCCAAAAGTTTTCGCCAATGTTGGTATCGACACTGAACGATACACCGGCTACGCATTCGGGATGGGCGTTGAGCGGCTCGCCATGCTGCGCTATGGCGTCGACGACTTGAGATTGTTCTTCGACAACGATCTTCGCTTTCTGCGACAGTTCCGTTGAGGGGCATACCATGAAGTTCAGCGAGAATTGGTTGCGCGAATGGGTGCCGCTGCCAGGCACTACCGCGGAGCTGTCCGCGCAGCTCACCATGGCGGGTCTGGAAGTGGATTCGGTGGCGCCGGCCGGCGCCGAATTCAGTGGCGTGGTAGTCGGCCATGTCATCGAGGTGAATGCCCACCCGGACGCCGACAAGCTGCGTGTCTGTCGCGTCGAAGTCGGTGCGGAGCAAACGCTGCAAATCGTTTGCGGGGCACCCAACGTTCACGTCGGGATGCATGCGCCGACTGCAAGGGTCGGGGCGACGTTGCCGGGGGGGCTGAAGATCAGCCGAGCCCGGTTGCGTGGAGTGGAGTCCGCGGGGATGTTGTGTTCGGCCGGTGAACTGGGGCTTGGCGAGGCCAGGGATGGTCTGATGAGGCTGCCGGCGGACAGTGTGCCGGGCTTCGACATTCGCGAGCTGCTCGATATCGACGACTGGATCATCGACATCGACCTGACCCCCAATCGTGGCGATTGTCTCAGCGTCGCCGGGGTGGCCAGGGAGGTCGCGGTGCTCAACCGTAGCGAGCTGTCCGCGGTCAGCGTGGTTGCGGTGGCGGCGCTACATGAGGACACCTTTCCGGTAACGGTACAGGCGCCCGCCGACTGCCCGCGCTACGCGGGTCGCGTGATCCGCGGTGTCGATGCGCGGGCGCCGACGCCGTTGTGGATGATGGAGCGTCTGCGGCGCGCGGGCATCAGGAGTCTGGGGCCGCTGGTCGATGTCACCAACTATGTGATGCTGGAACTCGGCCAGCCCATGCATGCTTTCGATCTGTCCAGGCTGGAAGGTGGCATCGTGGTACGGCGTGCCCGCGAGCAGGAACAGCTGCGATTGCTGGATGGCTCGAGCGTCGATCTCGATGCCGGGACATTGGTGATCGCCGACCACAGCCGGGTGGTGGCATTGGCCGGCATCATGGGTGGCGAGGCCAGTGGCTGCGACGATGATACCCGGGACGTTTTTCTGGAAAGCGCCTTCTTCGCGCCGACCGTGATAGTGGGCAAGGCCCGGGCCTTCGGTATGCACACCGAGTCTTCACACCGTTTCGAGCGCGGTGTGGACCCTGAGCTTCAGACCGTGGCGATCGAACGCGC
>CBDVAK010000127.1:0-9491 GCA_965371945.1 uncultured Candidatus Competibacteraceae bacterium | reverse complement strand
TCAACAAAGTTACCAGCGTGCTTGTCTTTTCGCCCGTCTTCGGCGTTGCGACAGCACTCACATAGCCCTGCTATGCTCTTGCTGCCGCGCCTTGAATACGAACGATCCCTGCGCTTCGCTATCCGTGCTTCGCTTAGGCACCGGTCTTGGGCATCCTGCCCAAGCCGTTCACTGCTTCGCAGTTCACCCTACGCAATCTGGTAACTTTGTTTCCGCCAATCGCCTGAGGATCATCGACACGCTACGATTTCTGACACCATAGCATGGTGATCTCTGACACTTTGGCGCTTGTGCAAAGAGGAGCGAGGCGAGTATCCTCTTTGATCACAACCGGAGGGCCAGTGGCCGCGTGTCGTCAGTGGCAGAACTTGCCAGGCCAGGGAAATCACGGTTGCTGTCGTTGCCTTTGCCGGCGGTCCGCGGGACCGCCGATAAGACAACGAACTCAGTCATGAACGCGCGGGACGAACCCGGCCCCCGGCGGCAGCGGCCACCGGACCATAGCCGATCGTCCCCCGGTTCCGTGGGAAGCCTTGCATGAATCGAGCGTTGATCGCTGCCGTGATCCTGGGCATTACCGGCCTCGAATTCGCATTTCCGAAACCCAACGGTAGCGACGACAACGCCCTGCCGCTGTTCGACACCTCACCAATCGCCGAATTGCGCCCACGCGAGGGCGCGGACTACAGCGATGCCAGCCTGATCGATCGCCTGGTCAGCCTGTTGCGTCACGGCTGAGCGAATAGCTCTATAGCCCGGAGTAGCGAGGCTGCGGCTGAATCCGGGACCCCCTCACTTCGTGGGGGCAGCACCGATCTCGGACACTTCGTTTTCTTCCGGCGGTACGAAACGCCCGCGGCCCTCTTCAGCGACGAATTCATCGATGTTGATCTTGCCGTCGCCATTGCTGTCGACGCGGTCGAATTCTTCATAAAGAGTAGGATCGCTCGCGACTTCGGAGCGGCTCAGGTAGCCGTCGGCATTGGTATCCAGATCTTCGTAAACCAGTGCCGCAGCTGCCAGCGCCGGTGCGACGCTTAGTACTGTGGCGACTGCAAGAATGCTAAGCTTTTTCATGTCGACCACCCTCTTAACCAGAATATTAGAATGTACTAATTAATAGTGCATCATCCCGGCCGTGTCGTAATTGACATTGCTCAAGCCGGAGCCATCTTAACCGGGGGCTCCCGGACGGCGGCAAAACCCGGTCAGCCGAAGGAACCCAACCATGAACAAGCACTCGCTCCCGCCACTGATGGATCGCATCCGTCAATTGATCGCCACCCCCTCGGTGAGCAGCGTCAACCCGGCGCTGGATCTTGGCAACCGCAAAGTGGTGGAACTGCTGGCCGGCTGGCTGGAGGATCTGGGGATGACGGTGGAGCTGCTGGAGGTACCCGGCCGCCCGCAGGATGCCAACCTGCTCGCCGTACTCGGACAGGGACCCGGAGGGTTGGTGCTGTCCGGTCACACCGATACCGTGCCCTGCGATGAGGCGTTGTGGAACTCTGACCCTTTCGGCGCGCGCGAATCAGACCAGCGTTTGTACGGACTCGGCAGCGCCGACATGAAATCGTTTCTGTCACTGGCCATCGAAGCGGTCAGCCGCTATCAGGCCACCGATCTCAAGCATCCGCTGTTTCTGCTGGCCACCGCCGATGAGGAAAGCGGTATGTCGGGCGCTCGCGCGCTGGTACAGGCCGGACGCCCCAAGGCACGCTTCGCGGTGATCGGTGAACCGACCGGGTTGCGGCCGATACGCATGCACAAGGGCATGATGATGGAAGCGATTCACCTCAGTGGCCGCTCCGGGCACTCCAGCGATCCGGCCTTGGGTGTCAATGCGCTCGAAGGCATGCACAAGGTACTCAGCGAGATCCTGGCCTGGCGCGACGAACTGCAGACACGCTACCGCAACCCGCTGTTCGCGGTGCCGGTACCGACACTCAACCTGGGCCACATCCACGGCGGTGACAACCCCAACCGGATCTGTGGCGCCTGCGAACTGCACATCGATCTGAGGCCCTTGCCGGGCATGGATATGGAAGCGCTGCGCGGTGAACTGGGTCAGCGCCTGGCGACCACCCTGGACGGCAGTGGCCTGGAGTTGCAGATCGAGCGTCTGATCCCGGGCACACCGGCGCTGGAAACCGCGCCGGACTCCCCCATCGTGCGCGCCGCCGAGAGTATCAGCGGTTACAGCGCCGGGTCGGTGGCTTTTGGTACCGAGGCGCCTTATCTGACCCAGCTCGGCATCGACACCGTGGTGATCGGCCCCGGCCACATCGAGCAGGCCCACCAGCCGGATGAATACCTGCCGCTGGATTCGATCGCACCCTGTGTCGAGATGCTCGATACCCTGATCCGGCGTTTTTGTGTGGAAGGCGACGCCCAGCCGGCGGAGGGTGCTCCGTGACCGCGACCCCGGATGGGTTCGTGCGCTGGTTTCGACATTCCTCACCCTATATCAATGCCCACCGCGGACGTACTTTCGTGGTGCTGTTCGGCGGCGAGGCGGTGGCTGCCGATGGCTTTGCGGACCTGATCCACGACCTGGTGCTGCTCGACAGCCTCGGGGTGCGCCTGGTGCTGGTTCACGGTGCCCGTCCCCAGGTCGATGCCCGGCTGCGCGCAGCGGGGCTGGAGAGCCGTTTCGTGGATGGCGTACGGGTCACCACCGCCACCGAACTGCCGATGGTCCAGGAAGCGGCGAGCCGGGTGCGTATGGAGATCGAAGCGCGTCTTTCCATGGGGCTGGCCAACTCGCCGATGGATGGGGCACGAATCCGGGTAACATCGGGCAACTTCGTGGTGGCACGCCCCTCGGGGGTGCACGATGGCGTCGATTTCCAGCACACCGGGGAAGTCCGGCGGGTGGAGACTGATGCGCTGCGCAATGCGCTCGACAACGATGCCATCGTATTGCTGTCCCCGATCGGATACTCACCGACCGGGGAAATATTCAACGTCAACGCCGAACAAATCGCGGTGGCCACCGCCACCGCGCTACGCGCCGACAAGCTGCTCTATCTGATCGAGCACCCCAGCCCCGCCGACGCCGATGGACAGCTTATCCGTCAGTTGACGCCACCACAGACCGAACGCCTGCTGAACGAGCGTGATGACCTGCCGGCAGCTACCGCTGCGCATCTGCGCCAGGCGCTGGCGGCCTGCAGAATGGGGGTCAAACGGGTCCACCTGCTGCCACGGCAAGTCGACGGTGTGCTGTTGCAGGAGTTGTTCACGCGCGATGGTGCCGGCACTTTGATCAGCGCGGACCGTTACGAAGGGATCCGTGGCGCGACCATCGATGATGTCGGCGGTATCCTCGAACTGATCGCACCGCTGGAGGCAAACGGCACGCTGGTACGGCGTTCACGCGAGCTACTGGAAACCGAGATAGACCGCTTCGTGGTGCTCGAGCGAGATGGCGGCATTCTCGGCTGCGCGGCGCTGTACCCGTTTGCCGACGAGGGTCTGGGTGAACTGGCCTGTGTCGCGGTGGACCCCGATTACCAGGGTCAGGGCCGCGCCGACGCCCTGCTCCATTACATCGAGCAGCAAGCGGCGCGCCAGCACCTGAGCAGCATCTTCGTGCTCACTACCCGCACCGGTCATTGGTTCCGCGAGCGCGGCTTCCAGCCCGCGCAGCTGGACGAGCTGCCGGTTTCCAGGCGCGCACTCTACAACTTCCAACGCAATTCCCGAGTGTTTCTCAAATCGCTCTGAGCATGGCGTACCGTGTGGTGGTGATCGAATGCCGCTTGGTGCGCACGGCACACCCTACCGGCGGCTTCGTTGCTGGGCGCGTTCAATCCCCCGCGTAGCCCGGGATGGCGGCGTGATCGACCGCGTCGATCTGGTCCGGATTCATGTATTTCCGGGCATATTGGAGATAGACCTGTTCACGGACGAACAGATCGAACAGATCGGGATCGATGTGCTCGCCGACCCGCATCCGTCCCATGATCTGCAGCGCTTCTGAGAGTTTCTTGCCGGACTTGTAGGGACGATCGGCGGCGGTCAGCGCCTCGAAAATATCGGCGATACCCATGATCCGCGCCCGCAGCGAAAGCTGATCACGACGCAATCCACGGGGATAACCGGTGCCGTCCATGTGCTCATGGTGACCGCCGGCGATCTCCGCCACCTGGTTCAGCTGTTTGGGATAGGTCAGGGATTCCAGCATGCGGATGGTGACATCGATATGACGGTTGATCACCGCGCGTTCATCGCCGGTCAAGGTGCCACGCTGGATGCGCAGATTTTCAGACTCCGCTTCATCGAGCAAAGGCCGCGATGTGCCGTCGCTGGCCAACCAGCGGCGGCTGGCAATGGCGCTCACCCGTTGCCGGTCCTGCTCGGCCATGAACTCACCGCCCCGGTTGGCCTCGCGCAGGAAGGCCAACTCGGCGTCCAGCGCTTCGCTGCGGTCGCGATACCTGGCCTCGATCTGCCCGCGCAACCCGGGATCGTTGCTGGTCGCCCGCTGCTCCAGCATGTCGATACGCGCATCGCGACGGAGGATTTCATAGCGTGCCTCCACCACCTCGATGCGGTCGAATAGTCCCTCCAGCTTGGTGGCCTTGTTGATCACGTGTTCGGGCGTGGTGATCTTGCCGCAGTCATGCATCCAGGCCGCGACTCCAAGCTCATAAAACTCTTCGTCACTGAAACCAGAACTCTGAAACGGTGGGTGCCCGGTGGCATCCACCGCCCGCGCGATCAGGTCAGCGATCACCGGCAGGCGTTGGCAATGCTGGCTGGTGTGCGGGTTCTTCTCGTCGATCGCGTTGGCGATCACGCGGATAAAGGATTCGAACAGTTCCTTTTGTGCCTCGATCAGTTGCAGGTTGGTGAGTATCAATGCCGCCATCGCCGCCAGCGACTCGATCAGGGACTGATCCGCGTCGCTAAACGGCACTGCCTCGCCGTGGGCGTTCAGTGCATTGATCAACTGCAACACCCCGATGACATCATCCTCATGGTTGCGCAACGGCACGGTCAGAAACGAGCGTGATCGATAGCCGGTAGCCAGATCATAGCGGCGGGTGCCGCTGAAATCGAAGCCCTCGACCTCGTACGCGTCGGGGATATTGACGGTCTCGGACTGCAAGGCGGCAAAGGCCGCCACCAATGCGCGATTGTCACTGCCATCCGGCAACCGCAACGGAATCGGCTCCAGATCGGGACGCTGACCGGCACTATCGGGCAAGCGAATGCCCAGGCTGCGGTTGTGCATGATCTCGAAACGCAGCCGCTGGTGGTCATCGAGGATATACAGCGTACCGCCATCTGCGGAGGTCATGTCCATGGCCTCTTCCAGCAACAGGGTAAGACGTTGCTCCGAGTCCTTCTCGATCGACAGGTCGCGCGCGACCTCAACCATGCGACGAGCCTGGCGGGCGCTGCGCTCGGCAACGGTTTCACTCATCGTTGCTGCCCCGGCTGCGCTGCGGCCAAAGCACTGATATGACGGTGCCAGTGGCGCGGGAACCGGTGTTCACGAAGCCCCTGCAACAAGTGCCCGAGGTACCAGTCCTGTACCGGCAGACCGGTGTGGATACGAAGCGCGGTGTAGGTGTAGGCCTCGATCGCGCCCATCTCACGGTGGCGCACGGATACGCGCTCCATGGTGTATTCGACCCCCAAACCCTCGGCTGCATCCAGCGGCGCGCGGTGATGGCGATGCAAGCGGTAGAGCACGCCCCAGACCCGGTCGCCGCAACAGCTGCGGATGTTCGCCTTGGCATGGTGGTCACGGCCATGCTTGTCGAAACACAAACGCCAATCCTCCAGCTCAGCCGCGCCCAACGGCTCGGCGGCTGGCACCCGGGCACACAAGCGTTCACGGCTCATGTTGGACCCGTAGGCAAAATAATGATGCAGTTGATCCATGGTGCTCCTGTCTGAAAGGCTTCGCTTCGGAATTTCGCCGAGTGTAACGTACCGGTTGGTGGTGATGACGTACCGGTTGATGATGCCGGTTTGGTGCCAATGACGTACCGGTTGGTGGTGATGCGTATGCCGCATGGTGCGCACGGCACACCCTACACCACGCCCATCGCCGAAGCCGCCTGGTAGGGTGTGCCGTGCGCACCGGGCGCTATAGAATTCACCTCCAACAATCACAGGGACAACCGCATGTCACGCAGCCAGGTGCCGGTGGCACTCAGTATCGCCGGGCACGATCCCAGCGGTGGGGCGGGTGTGCAAGCCGATATCGAAGCGATGGTAAGCATGGGTTGCCACGCCACCACCGTGGTCACCTGCCTGGCCATACAGGATACCTGCCAGGTGCACCGGCTGGTGCCGATGGATACGGCGGCGGTAGTCGAGCAGGCCCGCGCGGTGCTTGAAGACATGCCGGTAGCCGCCATCAAGATCGGGGTATTGGCCAGCGTCGATACCGTGCGAGCCGTGTACTCGCTACTGGCCGACTATCCACGGATTCCGGTGGTACTCGACCCGGTGCTGGCTGCCGGGGGCGATGATACCCCGCTGGCTGACGGTGGCACGTTGGAAGCACTGCGCACGCTGCTGTCCCGGGTGACGGTGCTGACCCCGAACGGACCGGAGGCCCGGCGCCTGGCCCCGGAGGCCGACACGCTCGATGCCTGCGCTACGGCGCTGCTGGAATACGGCTGTGGTCATGTCCTGATCACCGGTGGTCACCAACCGGGTGAACAGGTGATCAATCGTCTCTACGGCCACCATCGGCTGATCGAAAGCTACCGCTGGCAGCGTCTGGCGCCAAACTACCATGGCTCCGGCTGCACTTTGTCGGCCGCCATCGCGGGTCTGCTGGCACAAGGCTGCGACGTGGCTGGCGCGGTCCGCCAAGCGCAACAGTACACCTGGTCGAGTTTGCAGCAGGGTATCGCTGTCGGCAGGGGCCAGCAACTTCCCAACCGGTTGTTCTGGGCGCGTGGAGAATCGCGATGAGAATCCGCCGCGGCCTCTATGCCGTCACCGACACCCGGCTTTGCCAGGGACCGGGGTTGTTGTGGTCGGTACAGCGCGCGATCATCGGCGGCGCGGTGATGATCCAGTATCGCGACAAGAGCGCTGACCACCCGCGGCGCCTGGCGGAGGCAACCGCGTTACAGCGGCTGTGTCACGATCACGAGGTGGCGCTGATCATCAATGATGACCCGCAACTGGCCCGTGAATGCGGGGCTGCCGGTGTCCATCTCGGTATCGAAGACGCCTCTTGGCAGGAAACCCGCAGGACACTGGGTGCCGAGGCCTTGATCGGGGTGTCCTGCTACAACCGGCTGGAACTAGCCCTGCAAGCACGGGATGCGGGTGCGGACTACGTGGCTTTCGGCCGTTTCTTTCCCTCGACCACCAAACCCGATGCGGTCAAGGCTGATATCGCACTGTTGCGTGAAGCCAGACGCCGGCTCGATCTTCCCATCGCGGTTATCGGAGGCATCGACGCCGGCAATGGCGCCTCGTTGGTCGCGGCGGGCGCCGATCTGCTGGCAGTGGTGGGAGCGGTTTTCGCCGCACCCGACCCGATGCTGCCAGCGCGCGCCATCCAGGATCTGTACGCCACCAGCAGCACAGACATGCCACGGTGAAATGCGCAATAGCGATGCGCGGGCGAAACTGGCAATCTTGCCCACTGACCGAGCAGTACCCGGTTTTCAACGGGTGCGGAACCCTGACGTCCGCGAATGAAGTTTGGAGACACCATGAATCGATCCCAGGAACTGTTTGCAGCGGCGACCCGTCATATTCCCGGGGGTGTCAACTCGCCGGTACGCGCCTTCCTCGCGGTGGGCGGCGACCCGCTGTTTATCGAGCGGGCGCAAGGCCCCTATCTGTTCGATGCCGATGGCAAGCGCTATATCGACTATGTCGGTTCCTGGGGTCCAATGATCGCCGGTCACGCCAATGCCCACGTGGTGGAGGCGGTGCGGGCCACCGCCCTGAAAGGCTTGAGTTTCGGCGCCCCCACCGCAGCCGAGATCGACATGGCCGACCGGCTCTGCGAGCTGGTGCCCTCCATGGATATGGTGCGGATGACCAGTTCCGGTACGGAAGCAACCATGAGCGCGATCCGGCTCGCGCGTGGACATTGCGGACGTGACCGCATCGTCAAGTTCGAGGGCTGCTATCACGGTCATGCTGACGCCTTGCTGGTCAAGGCCGGGTCCGGAGCACTGACCCTGGGAGTGCCGAGTTCCCCCGGCGTGCCGGCCTCTTTCGTCGAGCATACGGTGACCCTGAGTTACAACGACAGCGAACAGGTGCGGGAGTTTTTCGCGAGCGAGGGCGACAGCGTGGCCTGCATAATCGTCGAGCCTGTGGCTGGCAACATGAACTGTATCCCGCCGCTGCCCGGGTTTCTGGAAACCCTGCGCGAGGTCTGCGACCAGTCCGGCAGCGTGCTCATATTCGACGAGGTGATGACCGGTTTCCGGGTCGCGTTGGGGGGCGCCCAGGCGCACTATGGCGTGAAACCGGACATGACCACGCTGGGCAAGGTGATCGGCGGCGGCATGCCGGTCGGCGCATTTGGAGGCAGACGCGAGATTATGAGCGACCTGGCGCCGCTGGGGCCGGTCTACCAGGCTGGCACGCTGTCGGGCAACCCGGTCGCCATGGCCGCGGGTCTGGCGACCCTGGAGATCGTCACCACAGCCGGCTTCTACGAGCATCTCGACACCATCGCCAAGTCTCTGGTGGCCGGCATCCTCGCGGCAGCACGCGAGCATGGCGTGGCCATGTGCGCCAATCAGGTGGGCGGCATGTTCGGACTGTTTTTCACCGACGTTGAAACGGTCAGCAACTTCGAACAAGCCACCCGCTGCGACAACGAACGTTTCAAGCAGTTCTTCCACGCCATGCTGGATGCCGGCATATACCTGGCGCCATCCGCTTTCGAGGCCGGCTTCGTCTCCTCCGCCCATGACCAAAAACACATCGAGGCCACGGTGACGGCCGCGGCCGCGGCGTTGAGCGGGATCCGGCCAAGTCCGTAATCAAGCCCGGCAGTCGATTTTGTATCCGTTGCTGAGGAACGCGCTGTTCCGGCTCGATGCGGAGCGCGCGCACGAACTGAGCCTGAGGATGCTGCGCTCCCCCGCAGGCGTGGCGGCGGCCCGTGTGCTGGCCCACAAACCGCCACCGGCACCCCGGGAGGTGATGGGATTGCGCTTTCCCAATCCTGTGGGGCTGGCGGCGGGGCTGGACAAGAACGGCCGCTGCATCGAGGCTCTGGCGGCGCTGGGATTCGGCTTTATCGAAGTGGGCACGGTAACGCCTCGGCCACAACCCGGCAATCCCAGACCACGGTTGTTCCGCCTGCCGCGTGCGCAAGCACTGATCAACCGCATGGGTTTCAACAATGACGGGGTGGACGCACTCAGCGAACGCCTGCGGCGGCGACGCTGGCAGGGTGTCGTCGGCGTCAACATCGGCAAGAACCGCGATACCCCGGTGGCGCAGGCCGCGGACGACTATGTGATCTGCCTGCGCAA
>CBDVAK010000126.1:0-9612 GCA_965371945.1 uncultured Candidatus Competibacteraceae bacterium | reverse complement strand
TCAAACCCAAAATCATTCAAGGATTTAGTTTCGATGATGGATCTTGACGCGCCGGCCGGTTGTGGCTAGTTTCTGACTTCCCGAACACGCAACACCGGCAATCGGACAAGGTGGGACGAGATGAATAAACGACTCAGGTTCGCTCTGGCAGGCATCGTGAGCACGCTGATGATAACGGCTCCGGTGCTTGCCGAGTCGGTCAGGATCGCCAATGTCATCGAGCTCACCGGTGGTGGTGCGACTGTAGGCAACAACTGGAAGGACGCCGTCACCATGGCGTTCGATGAGATCAACGAAAGCGGCGGAATCCTCGGCAAGACCGTCGAGGTCGTCAACTACGACACCCAGACCAATGCCCAGACATCGCGCGCCATGGTGCAGAAAGCGCTGGATGAGGAGGTCTACGTGCTGCTGGGCCCCATTTACTCCTCCTCGACCAAGGTCAACATGATCCTGGCGCAGCGGGCGGAAGTGCCGCAGATTGTTGGGTCCGAGGCGCCGTTCATCACCGAAACGGGCAACCCCTATATCTTCAGGACTTCATTCGGCGCGGCCCAGTCGATGCCGAAGCTGGCCAACTATCTTCAGAATGAGGTCAAAGCACAATCGGTGGCCGTGATATGGGTCAACGACGATTTTGGCAAGGGCGGGCGCGATTCGATCATGACGGAGATGAAGGCGCGGGGCATCGAGGCCGCGGCGGACATCTCCTCGGAAGTGGGTCAGGCCGATTTTGCATCCGATGTGATCAAGCTGAAAAACTCCGGTGCCGATGCCATATTCGCCTACCTGCACGAGGAGGAAAGCGCGCGGTTGTTGAAAGAGCTTCGCAAGCAGGGGGTGGACATGCCGATCGTTGGCGAGACCACTCTGATGAATCAGAAGGTGATCGACCTGGCCGGTGATGCTGCCAACGGCGTGCGTGGCCATGTCGGCCTGTCCGCCGACGCGCCGGTCCCGGCGGTGCAGGAGTTTTCCAGAAAATTCGAGGCCAGATACGGCCACAAGCCGGACCACAACGGCATCAAGGGCTATATCGCGGCCTACACCGTGAAGGAAATCACCGAACGGGTGGGCAAGTTCGACTCCAAGGCCTTCGCAGGCGCCCTGCACGGCGCCACCATTACCCCGGAGGATGAGCCCGGCATCCTCATGGAAGTCACCTGGGACGACAAGGGTGACGTGGATCGCGAGAGCTTTCTGGTGGAAGTGGTCGACGGCAAGCAGCAGATCACCGCCATCCTGCCGAAGCTCGGCCAGTAGCGCCGACACCGCCGTCCGGCGCCCACTGCGGGCGCCAGGTGGTGCCGCCTTCTTCGAACCGCTGATCGCCCGGCAACACGCATTTGGCCGAGTTTCTTCAACTGCTGGTGTCTGGCCTGGCCACCGGCTCGATCTATGCGCTGGCCGCGATCGGGTTTACCTTGTTGTGGCAGGCTTCCCAGACCATCAACTTCGCCCAGGGCGAATTCGTCATGCTGCCGGCGTTCTTCGTGCTGATCGGCACCCAGGGGTTGGGATGGAGCCTTCCGCTCAGTATTGGGTTCGCACTGCTGATGTCGCTGCTGCTGCTCGGACTGGTGTTCAAGCGGGCGATCATCGACCCCATGCTGCCCCATGGTGTGTTGCCCATCATCATTGCCACCATCGCGCTGGGTCTGTTGATACGCGACAGCGTCAAGGAGTTCTATAGCGCCGAGGCACAACCCTTCCCGGCCCTGTTCCCGGAGGGCACGTTTGCGATTTTCGGTGCGGTGATCTCGATCCAGGATATCGCGATCCTGACCATCTCCATACTCACCGTGGTGGCCCTGCAACTGTTCCTGGCCAGAACCCGCACCGGTCGCTGCATGCAGGCTACCGCCCAGAATCGCGAGGTGGCCGAGCTGCTGGGTGTGAATGTGCGCCGCATGGTGCTGTACACATTTCTGATCAATGCGTCGCTCGCCACGCTGGCTTCCGTGCTGATATCGCCGATCTATCTGGCCAAGTTCTCGAACGGCGAATCTATCGGCCTGATTGCTTTCATTGCCGCCATCGTGGGGGGGTTCAACCAGATCCGTGGCGCGCTGGCCGGTGGCTTGCTGATCGGGGTTATCGACAATCTTTCGGCGGCCTATATTTCGGCCAGCTACCGCGGTGCATTTCCGTTGATCCTGCTGATTCTGATCATCCTGGTGCGTCCCCAGGGCCTGCTCGGCAAGGCCGAGGAACGTACCGTGTGACCCGTACCCGATCGCTATTCATCGCCGTGGCACTGGCGACCATCGTCATTCTGCCCTTCAATCTGAAAAGCTACGGTATCTACCTGCTGTCGCTGTGGATGGTGTACTCGATTGCCGCCATGGGCCTGAACCTGACCCTCGGCTACGCCGGGCAGGTATCGCTGGCCCAGGCCGCTTTCGTCGGCATCGGCGCCTATACCACGGCCCTGCTGACCCAGTCCGGCGTGCCGTTCTTTGCCGCCTTCGGGCTGTCGGCCCTCGGCACCTTCGTGATCGGCTTGCTGCTGGGTTACCCGGCACTGCGGGTGCAGCACCATTTTCTGGCTTTCGTCACCCTGGCGTTCAACGCCCTGGTCTGGCTGGTGATGCGTAATGAGGAGTGGCTGACCGGCGGCACCTACGGGCTGTCGGGAATCCCGCGGCCACAGCTGTTCGGGCTCGACAGCTATGACCCGCGGGTGTTCTTTTTCTTCATCCTGGCAGTTTTTCTGGTCCTGGCTTCGGCGTTGTGGTGGATCATCCGCTCGCCCTGGGGGCGGGCCTTCAAAGCGCTGCGCGAGAACCCGATGCGTGCCGACAGTCTCGGGGTGGACATCCGCCGCATGACCCTGCTGGCATTCGCCATTGGTTCCGCTTTCGGTGGCATGGCCGGGGCCCTGCTGGCGCCGTTGGTGGAATTCATCGATCCCAACTCGTTCACCTTGAGCATCTCGCTGATGATCCTGCTGATGGTGGTGGTGGGCGGTGCCGGACATTTTCTCGGCCCGATACTGGGGGCTTTGCTGGTGATCCTGCTGCCCGAATGGCTGCGTTTCACCGAAGGTCTCTATCTGATCATCTACGCGACGCTGGTCATCGCGCTGATGGTGTTTTGTCCGTCCGGTCTGCTGGGTCTGTGGGACCGCCTATTCAACGCCGGCAAAGCAGACCCCGTGGACGATGGCGGGATTGGTGGAACGCGCTGATGGAAACCGTGCTCTCGGTCCGCGGGATCTCCAAATCGTTCGGCGGTCTGAAGGCGGTGGACGATGTCAGTTTCGATGTCGCCAAGGGTGAGATCCTCGGCCTGATCGGCCCCAACGGCAGTGGCAAGTCGACCCTGTTCAACTGCGTGCTCGGGCAATTGGTTGCGGACCAGGGGCAGGTGCGGGTCAATGGCGCAGCGGTGGCGGGTAAACGCCCCTGCGAACTGAACAAACTGGGGGTCGGCCGCACTTTTCAGATGTTGCAGGTATTTGCGGATATGACGGTGCTGGACAACATCATCCTGGCCGGCCAGGAGCATCACGGCAGCATGTTGTCGCGGCTGTTCGGCAGGCCCGACGCTGGTCTCACCGCCGAGGCGGAGCAGATGATCGCCTTCTTCCGGCTCTCGCATCTGACCGACGAGAAAGCCGGGTTCCTTTCCTATGGACAGCAGAAGCTGCTCGATGCGGCCATGGCTTTCATGGCGGGTCCCAGCCTGGTGATGCTCGACGAGCCGGCGGGCGGGGTCAATCTCACCATGCTCGAAAGCCTCAAGGAGCGGTTGCGGGCATTTAACGCCGAGCGCGGCGCGACCTTTGTGGTGATCGAGCACAATATGGAATT
This sequence comes from uncultured Candidatus Competibacteraceae bacterium, assembly GCA_965371945.1. Classification (GTDB taxonomy): domain Bacteria; phylum Pseudomonadota; class Gammaproteobacteria; order Competibacterales; family JAHEDQ01; genus CBDVAK01. Next base: position 5,797 of record CBDVAK010000126.1, on the reverse strand, counting down.
CGTGATGTCGTTGTGTACCCGGATCATCGTGCTTGCCAACGGTCGCATCATCGCTGAGGGCAGTCCGGGAGAGATTCGGGAGAATCCTCTGGTGATCGAAGCCTACCTGGGCGGATAGTGCATGTTGGAGCTACAAGAGATCGTTGGCGGCTACGGCAGGATGACGATTCTGAACGGCGTGTCGTTCAGAATCGAGGCCGGCAGCATCACCACCATCATCGGTCCCAACGGGGCCGGCAAATCGACCGTCTTCAAGGCCATCTTCGGCCTGCTCGCCATTCGATCCGGCGCGGTGCTGCTGGAGGGCGAGGAGGTGACCGGCAAGGCGCCGGCGCAGATGCTTGCCCGCGGGGTGACCTATGTGCCCCAGGGGCGCAATCTGTTTCCGCAGCTTTCGGTGCGCCACAACCTGGAAATCGGCGGCATCAGCGCCGGTGACCCGCGCCGGATCAGCCGCCGTATCGACGAGGTGATGGAGCAGTTTCCGATCCTGCGGGACAAAGCCGACGCGCAGGCCGCGACATTGTCCGGCGGTCAGCAGAAACAGCTCGAGATCGCCCGCGCCCTGTTGCTGGAGCCGCGGCTGATGTTGATCGACGAACCCTCCATCGGTCTGTCGCCGCAACTGGTGAACGAGACCTTCGACACTCTGACCCGGCTGCGCGAGGCCGGCGTCACCATCCTCATGGTGGAACAGAACGCCAAGAGGGCACTCGCCATATCCGACTACGGCATCGTGCTGGAACTGGGTCGCAAGCGCATGCATGACAAAGCTGGCGCGTTGCTCGCGGACCCTCGTATCGGCCAGCTCTTTCTCGGTGCCAGCTTCGAGGAAGTGGAGAGCTGAGGTTTGGGTTCGCCCCTTCTTTCGTTTTCCGCAGGGTCGGCTCTAGCCGCCGTTGGCGAAGCGCTGAGCATAAGTTCCGGGAGACATCACGGATGCCTTTTCAGGCGGATGCCCGATCAACAGGCGGTCACCAGTGATGAGCACGCTGCACTTCGTTGTACGCACTGCACACCTCTACTTGAAGCGCCCGAACACCTTTGAATTCTATCTGGCAGGCATCATCGCCAGGGGTTGATCAGTTCCAGCTGTAACGCGCTGAAATCACGGGTGTTGCGTGTTGCGAGTTTGCCACGGTTGACCCTGGCGATGGCCGCGATCATGGCATCTGGTGCTGACAAACCAATTCCAGCCCGAAACGCTTCACCCATAATCTCGCCATAATCCAGAGCGGCCTGTTCGGTAAAGGGAAATATGCGCTCCGCAAAACGACCGCGCCAAGCATCCAGTCCATTCCGCAGTAGTACGGAGCGCTCGTCAGGACGGATCTTGGCGATGCCGAAGGAGATTTCGGCGATGGTAATCGTCGGGATCGCCAACGATTCGTCGTGCATGGCCAACCATGCCATAACATTATCATCCGGGTGTTTGCGAAAAGTTTCCGAGATGACGTTGGTATCCAGAAATATCAAAGCTTGATTCCGGTATGCGGCTGGCGGCTGGATTGGACGACTTTTTCCAGATCCAGGTCCGTTGCGCAGCGGCGATTCAACTCGCGATAAAATTCGGCGGCCGGCACCCGGCCAGTCTGGTGCGCGGAGTATTCTTCCAGCGCACTCACAACCACTTCGGCAACCGTGCGGCGCTCGCGCTTCGCCAGACGATGCGCCAACTCCCTGGCGCGGGCGCTGCGCACGGACAATTGGGGCTCGGGCATGATGGTGCTCCTAAGTCAGCGTATAGCGAGCAAGATAATACTATTTTGCCATCCAGATGGCTATTGCCAGCTTGTAGAAAAGATGTTGCCACCGCACAACCGGCCGATCCTCGAGCTGTCACGGGAGGAAGGTATCTCGGAGCCGACATTGTACAACTGGCGCAAGGAAGCACGGTCGCAGGGCCGGTTGCTGCCTGATGGCCAGCGCGAGCCGGCAGGGTGGAGTTCACGGGACAAGTTTGCCGCAGTGCTGGGGACTGTGGCCTTGAATGAGGCCGAGTTCGTCGAGTACTGCCGGAAACGGGTTTGTATCCCGAGCAGGTCGAGTACGGGGAACCGCGGTGTTTGGTGGCTGGGTTTGCTCAAACAGAAAGCTTGTCGGCTGCCCATGACGCGAATCTCTCCAGGTCCCCCAACTCGTGCTGTATGGCCTGGTAGGTGATGGCGTGATCGATTTCCAGATACTCGTGAACAAGAATGTTGCGAAACCCGGCCCAGCCGCGGAGCTTGTCCGCCAATTCCGGAGCAAGCTCGCCTGCTCGCTCGAGAATCGAAAAAGAATCGCGATTCGAATCCGGAGTCGGCAGAGCCTGGTCGGCTATCCAGTGGTTGGCGAGGTCCAGGCAAGCCTCCACCACCAGGTGAAGATAACGCTCGGCAAGATCGTGCAAGGCAGGCTCACGGACGAATTCCACCTGCTCCACTTCACGAAATGCCTTGAGATTTCCCAAGTATTTGTGCAGTGCTTCGAGCCTTCTCGAGAAGATCTCCTCGTCCACCATCGGTAGTCTCCGCCTTGAGCCTCTCGATTCGCCGCCTGGTAAACTCGGTGCGGCGAATGTAGCCGTCCTGGTAGTCTCTGATCGTTCGGGTAACAAACCGAACGCGATCTTCGGCGTTCCTCTGAAACAGTAAGATGCCATCGCGCAAGACGCGTTGCCTGAGAAGAGCGGGCGCACCGTTGAGCTTCACCAGATCCAGCTTCGTACTCGACACTTCACGCCCGAGGCGTGCGACCATGTCCGAAATTGTTCTGAAGTGCCACTTATCGGCGAGTTCCTGATCCATGAGCACAGCGATATCGTAGTCGCTGTTTCTGCGCGCCCGCCCACTGGCTCTGCTGCCAAATAGAAACCCGAGACGAACACCCGGAATTTCGGCCAGCGCCCGCCCCAGACGTATCGTCGCAGACTCGACACCATCGAAGCTCACTGTTCAACCGTACGCCAACCCCGGAACGGGTGCAAGACGCGCCCTCACGTGTCGTGGGTATGACGCAGGAGTCGCACTGAGAGGCTGTGGGCTGTGGGGTATCACCCCATACAAGGTTCGGTACAATATGGAACCTGTCCGTTCGACAAATGGTTGTTCGAGCTTGGAGGTGCGGGTTACGTTCGGAACACGCATAGGAAGCACGCATTCATCCAGAATTCCTTGAAAATCCGTCATTGGATGATAGATTATCACGAATGAAAAAGCGCGAACTACTGCAGCGACCCGATGCCATAAGGGCGGTGGAACGGGCTTTCGCCGCACATCCAGCGGTGGCCATTGTCGGCCCAAGACAGTGCGGAAAGACCACGTTGGCACGGGAGCTGGCGAATCAGGAATCCGAAGTCGCGCACTTTGATCTCGAAAAAGCGGTCGATCGTCGCAAGCTTGAAGCGCCGGAACTGGCACTCGGCGCGCTCCAAGGCCTGGTTGTGATCGACGAGATTCAACGACGCCCTGATTTGTTCGAAACCCTGCGAGTCCTCCTCGACCGCTCCGCCTCGCCAACGCGGTTTCTTTTGCTCGGCAGTGCTTCCCCGAATCTGATCCACGGTATTTCCGAATCGCTCGCCGGCCGTGTCGGGCTGGTCGATCTCGGCGGGTTTGATCTGGGCGAGACCGGCACCGATGCCTGGCGCACGCTGTGGCAACGTGGCGGCTTCCCACGCTCTTTCCTCGCCATCGATGATGAGGCTTCCTTCACCTGGCGATCCAGCTTCGTTCGCACTTTCCTCGAACGCGATATCCCACAGTTCGGCATCAACATTCCTGCGGAGACACTGAGACGGTTCTGGACCATGATTGCTCATTACCACGGACAGATCTGGAACGGGGCGGAATTTGCCCGTGCCCTCGGGAGCGGCGAGGCCACCTCCCGTCGCTACCTCGACATCCTCGCCGGCGCTTATATGGTGCGGATTCTGCCGCCGTGGTTCGAGAACCTGAAGAAGCGACAGCTCAAATCACCCAAGATCTACGTGCGCGACTCGGGCCTGCTGCATGCGCTGCTCGAATTGGAAAACCATGACGACCTGCTCGGCCATCCAAAGCTCGGGGCATCCTGGGAGGGCTTCGCAATCGAGCAGCTTCTCTCTGCTTTTGGAGGCAAAGCTGGATCTGTGTACTACTGGGCTACCCATGGGGGAGCGGAACTCGATCTATTGATGACCGTGCGCGGGAGGCGCCACGGCTTCGAGTACAAACATGCTGATGCACCTGGAACCACGCGGTCGATGCGCATTGCGTTGACGGATCTCGGCCTCGCACATCTATGGGTCATCTATCCCGGGGTCGAACGCTATCAGCTCGATGAGAAGATCACCGCACTGCCGGCAAGGGGTATTCCTGCGCTCGCCAAGGAACTCCACTCGCCGCCGGTCAAAGGCTAGCCCGCAGGACCGCATGGGTTGCCCTTGCTGGTTTGGCGTCGCTCACACTACTACTCGAACCAGGCCGGTTCTATGCGTTCGACGAAATCCAGCTCGGTCAAACGGCGTAGCACGCAGCGGAATTCCGGCTGATGGGTGTGGCCGATGCACAGCCGTTGATCCTCCCGGCAGCCGATGCGCCCACGCGATCGGCTGCAGCCGGTGATACTGGGGTCGATGGTGCGGACCTGTTGCAGTTCACTTTGCCGGTTGGGCACACAGAACTCATACGACATGGCACGCAGGCCGTTGGCCGGGCCGTAGAGTCCGTCATCGTTGATTGCGCCCGGGTCGAAGCCCAGCTTGCCGGACTGGGCGTTGGCCAGGCCGGAGGTGACCAACAGTAACACTGCCGCTAATCCGTGGATTGTCGTCATAGCGCCTTCCCCGCTGCGGAGTGCTCTGTTTGCGCCATGGTCACGTAGTCTCTTTGCTGTGGTGCACCTCGCCCTGGTGCGCCGCCACCAACTGAATGGTTCGAGTGCCCTCGCTGAAGCGCGTCAGGCTCTGTGGCCAGGATTGCTTGCGCCACAGGTACTCGATGCGGCCACTCAGTGGGCGATAGACCGCAGTGTAAAGGGTGCCGAACCCACGTTCATAGGCAGTATTGAACAAAGGCGGCTGTAGAAAACCGTCGATAAAGCCCTCCGCGCTCAGGTCGCAATCCGCGAGCTGCGACGCCACTGCGTGCTCCCGTTCCAAAGTGGCCGTGGCCCAGGCATGGCGGCGCCACTCGATACGTCCCTGATGATTGGTCGCGATGGGCACCTGGCGCACCACGGGCGGCCGATCCGGTGCCACGAACACGGTGGCGAAACGCTGTTCGGTGTCCACCAGGGTGATGTTGTAGGACATATGGCAGGGCACCCGCTTAAGTACTGCCACTCCTTCCGCGGTGGTACTGCAGAACTCCAGGACGTAGCGCAGGATCACCGGAATGCCGAAGCCGTCTCCAACCACCTGGCGCCCCCCAAACGACAGGGATACCGCCAGACCCGACTCGTTCATGCCATCGAGCACGCCCCACAGCGTATCTACCATGGCCACGGTACGTCGGCCGCCCCAGGCACTGAGCAGAATCGTGCCTTCCAGCAATCGCGGGTGGTAGTCGTAGTTACGAACCAGCAGAGGCTCGTCACCGGTCCACACCGCCTGGGTGCACCCGGAGAGGTAGGCAGGTGGTCGATAGCCCGACAGAAAACGGGCCACCAGGTCACCACCCCCCGCCAGCTCCACCAGAATCTCGTAGATGTCGACCAGTTCCGGCATGTGGCGGCGGAGCATTTGCCGGCACTGCAGATAGGAAGGCCGGGCATCGTCACCCTCGGACAGGTACCAGCTCCGATAGCCCGGCCAATAATGTTTGAACAGCGCCTG
>CBDVAK010000125.1:0-9624 GCA_965371945.1 uncultured Candidatus Competibacteraceae bacterium | reverse complement strand
TGAATACGAACGAAAATCCTACGCAATCTGGTAACTTTGTTTCCGCCAATCGCCTCATTGCATGGTTTCCGGTGGCCCCGCTTTCGGGTGCTGGTCCCCGGCTTCGGTGCAACGACTGGCATGGTGGTGCAACACCCGCCATTGGCCCTGTTCCAGGACAAAGACATTGGTTGCGCACAGCGTGTTCGATCCCAGCACTTCGTAGCAGATCACCAGCCCCATGTCGCCCATGGCCCTGGCGGTCGCGCCATGTAGCTCGACCGAAGGCGAACCGGGGTGGGCGAAAATCCCCTGCCAGCTTTTCATGATCGGGGCCCGACCTCGCAGTGTCCTCCAACCGGGATGGAAGCAGCTGGCCTCGGAATCGTGGGCCCAGAGCGCATCCATGGCCGCCAGGTCACGATTCCGGAAAGCGAGATAGAACGCTTCGTTGGCGAACAGTATCCTGGCATTATCGCTCATGTTTCGTTCCATCTGGCACCATAATGCACATCGTCAAATCACGTCGCCCAGATCATCTGGTGGTCGGGCTCGCGGACCTGCCGCTACCGGCCAATCCGGCCCTGATACCTCGTGGTCAGGGAGCAGTCCTCCTCGGTCTGACCTCGTTTCGACTGTCGAGCGCGGATCTGCAAACCCGGGTTGGAGACTCCCGCCGGCGCGGGGCAGCCGGGTGTCCTGCCTGCTGGGCCGACGGGCAGCCGCTGCGGGCGGCGGATCTCGAGTTGACGCGGCGGATCGCCAACGACGGCCCCCTCCCCTCCGATGTACGCGTCGAGGTCCGTCACAGACTCGGGGTCAACCCCGTTGTTCGGGGTGTCGAAGCAAGCGGATACCCGCTCCCGTCCCGCCTCGAACTGCCGCGCTACCAGGGTGACCGGTGCCGATATCGCTCAACAAGCCGGTACCAGGTGACACCCACGCACCCGGGTTTGTATTGTGGCCCCTACCGCATCATCAGTACCGATTTGCAAGACCATGCGGTGCTGGAAGCCAACGGCTTCTGGGCCGGCGAGCAAACATTCTTCAAGATGCTCTCGCTGCGCCGCATCCCCGATCCGCATGCCATGCTGAGCAACTTGCTGCACCGGGAGGTCGATTGTATCAATTGGCCCACAGAGTACCCGAAAGAGATCGCGCAGGCATTTGTGAATCAGCACCAGTCACGATTTCGAATGCTGAATCCGACGTTTGCCGAGGGCCACAGGTGGATCGTGCCGATATGGTTGCGTGGCAGCGATGACGCGGTCGCGGCCGGCCCCGAGGTCTGGTCGCGGAAGCAACCGTAGCGCTATGCCGGTCTTGTTGGATAGACTCACCTCCTTGCAGTTCGCCCGCCGCGCAGATTCAGGAGCCATGGCATGAGCCAGTTTTCAATTCTCGTCATCATCGTAGTGATCGGCGCAATCGCTATCATCTTCATGGGCGTCAAGACCGTACCACAGGGCAGGGCCTGGACGGTGGAGCGGTTCGGACGTTTTACCCGCACCTTGAATCCGGGACTGCATCTGGTGGTGCCGTTCGTGGATCGTATCGGCGCCCGCCAGAACATGATGGAACAGGTTCTGGATGTTCCTTCGCAAGAGATCATTACCCGCGACAACGCGATGGTCACCGTCGACGGCGTAGTGTTCTCGCAGATCATCAATGCCGGGCAGGCCAGCTACGAAGTCAACGACCTGGAACTGGCCATCCGCAATCTGACCATGACCAATATTCGCACGGTGATGGGATCCATGGACCTCGATGAACTGCTGTCGCGGCGCGACGATATCAATCAACGCCTGCTTTCCGTGGTCGACGAGGCCACGACCCCATGGGGCGTCAAGGTGACGCGTATCGAAATCAAGGATATCGCGCCACCCAAGGATCTGGTGGAGTCCATGGCCAGGCAGATGAAGGCGGAAAGAGAAAAGCGCGCGGCGATCCTGGAAGCCGAAGGTCAGCGCCAGGCCGAGATCCTCCGTGCCGAAGGTCAGAAGCAGTCGCAGATACTCGAAGCGGAAGGCCGTCGGGAAGCGGCATTCCGTGATGCCGAAGCGCGCGAAAGAGAGGCCGCGGCTGAAGCCAAGGCCACTACTTTGGTTTCCGAAGCTGTCGCAGGGGGTGACAGTCGGGCCCTCAACTATTTTATCGCGCAGAAATACGTGGCGTCTCTGGAGCGTATTGCCTCGGCACCCAACGAAAAGCTGGTATTCATGCCCCTGGATGCCTCCGGAGTGGTGGGCGCGGTGGGCGGGATCGCCGAACTGGTGAGACAGACCCAGTCCGGCATGTCAGGGTCCGCCGATGCCTGAGATGATACTGGAAGTCAACCATTGGACCTGGTGGATCGCCGGCGTGGTGCTGGTGGTTCTGGAGATGTTTCTGCCCTCCACCTATTTTTTGTGGCTGGGTGTGGCAGCCCTGCTGGTTGGGCTGGTGGTGCTGCTGGTCCCGGATCTTGGGCTCGACTATCAGTTGCTGATATTCGCCGCTCTGGCGGTGTGCAGCGTTGTTGCCGGCCGGGTCTGGCTGCGCAGACGCCCGATCCAAACCGATATCCCGACTCTGAACCGCCGCGGCTCACAGTACCTGGGTCGTGAATTCACTCTGCACGAAGCGATTGTCAACGGGGTTGGCAAGCTGCATGTCGATGATACTTTCTGGAAGGCCATGGGTCCCGATCTGCCGGAAGGCAGCCGGGTGCGGGTGACCGGACTCGACGGCACCGTCCTGAAGGTCGAGGCGGTGTCGGAAGCCACCCCTCCGCACACTTGAGGGCCACGGATTCCAACAATCATCAGTGCTGAGTCCGGCTTAAACCAGCAATTGGGTGCCGACCACGAACAGAGCCGTCGCCACCACCGGCCTCACCACCTGCTCTGGCAACCGGGTCGCCAGCTGGCTGCCCAGCAGTACCCCGGGAACCGACCCCAGCAGCAGCAAACCCAGCAATCCGTAGTCCACCGTGCCAAGTTGCATATGACCCAGACCGGCCACTGCGGCCAGAATCACGGCGTGTGCCAGATCCGTTCCGATCACTTCGGCTGTCTTCAAACGCGGGTAGAGGCAGATCAGGGCGGCCGTACCCAGCGCGCCGGCGCCCACGGAAGTCAGGGTCACCAGAACCCCCAGCACGGCACCGGTCAGGATCGTTGCCCGACCCCGCCACACCGGTGGCTTCGAGTGTTCGCGCCATTCGCCGGAGGCGCGCAGCCGATTGCGAAACAACATGGCCAGAGAGGACAGCAGCAGGGCGACGCCCAGCACGCTCCGCAACAGAGTCTCCTGTGCTGCTCCCAGCGGATTTTCGCCCAGCAGCAGCAAGCTGGCGGCAGCGGTGGGCAGACTACCCATCAACAGGGCACCAACCAGTGGCCACCGGATCAGCCCGCGGCGCCGGTAGATCCATACACCACCACATTTGGTGATTGCGGCAAATACCAGATCGGTACCCACCGCGACCGCGGTGCCGACACCGAAACCCAGTACCAGCAGGGGAGTCATCAGCGCCCCGCCACCCATGCCGGTGACCCCGACAGCGAGGCCGACTCCCAGTCCTGCCAGCACATAGAGCGAATCCGCGTCCATGATGTCGACCTGTCCGATGACGGCTATCCTTAGCCGGTATGTCGACCTTAGCGCGGATCGCTGATAATCTGAACTACCGTTTAGGTGAGAAACATATAACTGAATGGCATCAAAGCGCTGACTCGATCCGCTCCATGCCCCCCATATAGGGTCGCAACACAGCCGGGATTTGAATATTGCCGTCCGCGTCCTGATAGTTTTCCAGCACTGCAACCAGGGTACGACCAACTGCCAGACCGGAGCCGTTGAGCGTGTGGACAAACTCGGGCCTGCCGGTTTCCGGATTGCGCCAGCGCGCCTGCATGCGGCGGGCCTGGAAATCCGTACAGTTGCTACACGATGAGATCTCGCGATAGCACTGCTGGCCCGGCAACCAGACCTCGAGGTCATAAGTCATTGCGGCGGCAAAACCGAGATCGCCGCTGCACAACCTCACCACCCGATAGGGCAGCTCCAGGCGTTGCAGTATCAACGCCGCATGGCCGGTGAGCTCCTCCAGAGCCTGCCAGGATTTCTGCGGTTCCACGATCTGCACCATTTCCACTTTCTCGAACTGATGCTGGCGGATCATGCCGCGGGTGTCACGACCGTAGGACCCCGCTTCGCTGCGGAAGCAGGGTGTGTGGGCAGTCAGACGCAGCGGCAGTTGCCCGGCGTCCAGTATGGTCTCGCGTACCAGATTGGTGAGCGGCACTTCGGACGTCGGGATCAGGTAAAACCTCCCCTCGCCCGCTATCGCGAACAGATCCTCTTCGAATTTGGGCAGCTGGCCGGTGCCATGCAATATATCTGCGTGAACCATGAACGGAACGTAGGTTTCCCGATAGCCGTGCTCGCCGGTCTGCACGTCGAGCATGTACTGGGTCAACGCTCTGTGCAGCCGGGCAATCGGTCCGCTCAGTACCACGAACCGAGACCCCGAGAGTTTCGAGCCGTCCTCGAAGCTCATCATCCCGCCACCCAGATCGACATGGTCCCTGGGTGTGAAATCGAATATCCCGGGTTTTCCCCAACGGCGGATCTCGACATTGTCGCTTTCGTCGTCGCCTTGGGGCACATCGGGATGTGGCAGGTTGGGAATCTCCAGGGCCAGTGCCTGAAGCTGTTCCTGCACCTCCTCGAGTCGCTGCTGCACGGTCTTGAGTTCGTCACCCAGGCTCGATATTTCCGCCAGCAATGGATCGATGTCCCGGCCCTCGGCCTTGGCCTTGCCGATCATCCGGGAACGGTCGTTGCGCTGTTTCCGGGACTCCTCCAGCCTGACCTGCAGGTCCTTGCGGTCGACCTCCAGCGCGGCCAGCCGTGCCACATCCAGCCGGTAGCCACGCGCCGCCAACCGCGCCGCGGTGGCATCCGGTTCACCACGCAAGAGTTTGGGATCGAGCATGTCCAGTGTTTCCTGTCACAGATTCCGGTATCAATCGGGGCCGCTGTCGTGCCCGCCCTGTCGAGCTCGCGCCTGACGGTCCAGCTCACGCAGTCTTTGCAGTTTATCGCCAATACGAATTTCCAGCCCTCTGGCGACCGGCCGATAGTAGATGCGCCCGGCCAGCTCCTCCGGCAGGTAGTCCACACCAGCGGCGAACGCATCAGTCTCGTCGTGAGCATAGCGGTAGTCGCGTCCGTGCCCGAGTTCCTTGAGCAGGCGCGTCGGCGCATTGCGCAGATGCAACGGCACCTCCAGTGTACCGTTGGCGCGCGCATCCTTTTGGGCCTCGCCAAACGCGCTGTAGACCGCGTTGCTCTTGGCTGCACTGGCCAGGTAGATCAGCGCCTGGGCCAGCGCCAGTTCACCCTCGGGGCTACCGAGTCGCTGGTAGGCGCTCCATGCATCCAGGCACAGTGCCAGCGCGCGCGGGTCGGCGTTGCCGATATCCTCACTGGCCATTCGCAACATACGCCTGGCGATGTACTCAGGGTCGCAGCCACCGTCAAGCATGCGTTGGAACCAGTACAGCGCACCGTCGGGGCTGGACCCCCGCACTGCCTTGTGCATGGCTGAAATCTGATCGTAGAACAGATCACCACCCCGATCGAAACGCCGCAGGCTGCCCGCACTGATCTCGTTGATCTCGTCGATTCCCAGCAAGCGCATGCCATCGTCGTCCGGTTCGCAAAGATCGACAGCGATCTCCAGCAACGTGAGCAGGCACCGGGCATCCCCATCGGCCGCCCTCAGCATGGCCAGGCGGGCCGGTTCGGACAACGCCACCTGCTGATCGAAGCCGCGACCGGGCATGCGTAGTGCCTGTTCCAGCACCTGCTCCAGGGCGGCATCATCCAGAGGTCGCAGCACGTAGACCCGGGTTCTGGACAGCAACGCGTTGTTCAGCGCGAACGAGGGGTTCTCGGTGGTCGCGCCGATCAGGATCAGGGTGCCGTCTTCCAGGTGCGGCAGAAACGCATCCTGTTGAGCCTTGTTGAAGCGGTGCACTTCGTCGACGAACAGCACGGTCTGGCGGCCATTTTTTTGTTCTTTTCTGGCCTCATCCACGGCCAGGCGCACATCCTTGACCCCGGCCAGCACCGCGGACAAGGCGACGAACCGGGCGTCCAGACAGCGGGCAGCGATCCGTGCCAGTGTGGTCTTGCCGGTTCCAGGGGGGCCCCACAGCACCATGGAGTGCATTGGCCCGGTCTCGAGCGCCATGCGCAATGGTTTGCCCGGGGCAAGCAGGTGGCTCTGGCCCTGAAACTCATCGATCGATCTTGGTCGCATCCGATCGGCGAGCGGACGCCGGACCAGCGCTTCAGTCATCACCGACCACATCGACTCCGGGCGGTGGTGAAAACCGCAGCAGCGCGGGGTCCAGGGGCACATTGCGCTCGACATCGGAAAACCGCAGCAGGGTGGTCTGGCCCAGGGCATCTTCCAGTTCCAGAGCGCTCAATTCACCATCCGTGAGGCCCAGGCGAATGCTCACGAATTGCCCGTCCTCCTGCCGCGGACGCAATTCGAACCAGCGTTCACCGAAGGCGGTGCCCTGATCCTCAACCAGAAACGCCTCTTCGAGAGGCGCATCGCCCATCAGCATTCCCAGCGGCGTGGCGCCCATCGCGCTGTCCAGCGGCTGCACCGTGACCTGCTCCAGATCCGGGTCATAGAACCAGACCCGGGTGCCGTCAGCGACAATCAGCTGGCGATAGGGTTCACGGTAGTCCCAGCGAAACTTGCCCGGTGTCTGCAACAGTACCTGGCCCCGCGATTCCCGATCGCGACCACTGCCCGGGTTCTGGACCCGTTGCACGAAGTCGGCTCTCAGCGTTCGCAGGTCGCTCAGATAGGACTGCAGATCCTGCGGTGTGCCGCCGTGCGCCGACCAACCCGGCAGCATCGATGACACCAGCAGCAGTGCTACGGCGAAACGGTTCAAATCAATCCTCCGGCGGCGGCGCGGCGATCACCTCGCGCATGCCATTGCTGCCCTGGCTACTGACGATGCCGGTAATTTCCATGGCCTCGATCAGGCGTGCGGCGCGGTTGTAGCCGATTTTCAGACGCCGCTGTATTCCCGATGCCGATGCCCGTCTGGTCTCGGTCACGATCCTGACTGCCTGGTCATACAGCGGGTCGCTTTCGGCATCGTCTCCGTCAAGGTCCGTACCCGGCAGCGGCATTTCGTCGCCGCCGCCATCGAGGATACTGTCGACGTAATCGGGCGAGCCGGTGGTCTTCAAAAATTCCACCACCCGATTGACTTCGTGGTCATCCACGAAGGCGCCGTGCAGACGCTGGGGGAAGCCGGTTCCAGGGGGAAGATACAACATGTCACCATGCCCGAGCAGCGCCTCGGCGCCCATCTGGTCGATGATGGTTCGTGAGTCGATCTTGGAGGATACCTGGAAGGCGATACGGGTGGGGATATTTGCTTTGATCAGGCCGGTGATGACATCCACCGATGGTCTTTGCGTCGCAAGTATCAGATGAATACCGGCGGCCCGCGCTTTCTGCGCGAGCCTGGCGATCAGCTCTTCGACCTTCTTGCCCACCACCATCATCAGATCAGCGAGTTCGTCGATGACCACGACGATGAATGGCAGCGGCTCGAGTACCGGTGGGTCACCTTCGTGGAGCGGGTTTTCCTCGGCCTTGAACAGCGGGTCCGGTATCGGTTCTCCCGCACGCTCGGCGGCAACCACCTGTTTGTTGAAGCCGCTGATGTTACGAACCCGCAGTGTCGCCATCAAACGATAGCGGCGCTCCATTTCCGCCACGCACCAACGCAACGCGCTGGCGGCGTCCTTCATGTCGGTGACCACGGGCGCCAGCAAATGGGGAATCCCTTCGTAGATCGACAGCTCCAGCATCTTGGGATCGACCAGGATCAGCCGTACCTGTTGCGGTGAACTCTTGTAGAGCATGCTCAGCAGCATGGCGTTGATCGCCACCGATTTGCCCGAACCGGTGGTCCCGGCCACCAGCAAATGTGGCATCTTGGCCAGATTGACGACCACCACCTGGCCGGCAATGTCCTTGCCCAGCGCCAGTGTCACCTCCGAATCGCTGTTGCGGTAGACGTCCGAATCGAGAATCTCGCTCAGGTACACCGTTTCGCGGTGGACATTGGGTATCTCCAGCCCGATCACCGATTTGCCGGGAATCACCTCCACCACACGCACCGAGATGACCGACAAGCCGCGCGCCAGATCCTTGGACAGATTGCTAATCTGGCTGACCTTTATACCGGGCGCCAGGCTCAGTTCGAAGCGGGTAATGACCGGTCCGGGTTGTACCGCGACCACTTCGACCGCGATGCCAAAGTCCGCCAGTTTGACCTCCACCTGCCGCGACAGGCTCTCCAGCGTCTCGCGTGAGTAGCCCTCCTCGCCGTGATGTGCAGGATCGAGCAGATCGATGGGTGGCACCCCGGCCAGATCGATCTCTCCCTGACGCACGCGTGGTGTCGGCATCCCCGGTGGTTCCGCCCCACCCTTGTGTTTGGTCTTGTTACGGCGCGGTACCTTGTCAGGGCGGGTCTTGAGGGCCGCTCCCGGAGCTGCCGCCAGGGCTGTGGCGGTCGGCTGATGTGCTACCGACGTCGTTGCCAGCCTGGGTTCCTGGCCAAACACGACCGGCGATCTTTCGACCTGCACGACGGCGTCGATAACCTTTTCGGTCCTGGCGGGAATACGAGCTCGCAGGGTGTCCCTGAATTTCAGCAGCACGCTGGCAAGCTGCACCAGCACCCTGCTCGCAACAGTGACCGTCATCACCGTCAACCTGCCGATCGCATCGACGATCGCGAGCCAGGAAATCCCGGTACAGAGATTAAGACCGATGAGCAGCAGGCCAATCAGGAACAGACCGGCGCCGAAAAAGCCTGCGGTGGCCTGCAGGCCGACGCTGGTGAGATCCCCCAGCACGCCACCCGCATTTCCCGGCAACCAGCGCGAGTCCGCCACCATCAGCAACGATGCCGATCCGCAGCCGGCAACGATGGTCATCACCAAGCCGATGCCGCGCACCCAGTGACTGCGCCCCTGGGTGATGCCGATGCCTCCTTCATGGTACAGCGCCAGCCAACTGGCCGCGACCACCAAAGGGGGCAGCAGAAAGGCAGGAAACCCCAGGAAATAGAGTAGGATATCAGAGATCCATGCGCCTGCCCGGCCACCCATGTTACGAGTCAGGTCAGAGATCCCGTTGCGCGACCACGCCGAATCTCCGGGGTCGTAGGTCAGCAGCGCCACAAAGGTAAAGAGCGCGATCAGCAACAGCAGCAGGAACGTGCTCTCGCGCATCCCGTAGCGGATGTGTTCCAGCCAGCTACCCTGCCCCGCCTTGTTTCCCGATTGTGCCAAACTCCGATCCCCACGGTGGCGGCTTTGCCAGTGTCACCGGAGTGATTTGCCGGTGGTATGGCGATCATGCCATCCAGGTATTGTCCCACCGCTGGAGCAAAAGGTGAACCGCTTTGGACAAAAACCATCCAAACCCGTTGAGGGTTTGAGACTTTTCTGAGGTGATTGGCAGACCTAGGAGGCTGTCCGAGAATAGCGATCGTAGCGAGGGCGAGCCCGATTGAGTCAGATTTTTCGATCATTTGAGGC
>CBDVAK010000124.1:0-9642 GCA_965371945.1 uncultured Candidatus Competibacteraceae bacterium | reverse complement strand
TCATCGCCGTTCAAATTTACAGCTGATCAGGGCCCGCCCGGACCCACCCGAACCAACCCCTGATCATGATTGGCTTGAGCGTTGACCGCGGTAACCTGACCGACCCCGTTGATGTCGAACAGATGACCGGCAACGCTGCTGCCCATGCTGAACCCCGACAGGCTGGTGGGGCCGACGTAGGTCACCGTAGAGTTCGAATTGACCCCGGTGGCGATATTGAAGGTACGTGTCTCGGGGGTGCCCGCCATCGAATCGATCAGCGCGGTGACATCCCCCGCGGTGCCTTGAATCGCTGTTTCCGCAGCCTGGAAGGAAATCATGGCGTTTTGGGCGTTCGAGGCCATCCTTTCCTCCAGACTGGAGGTACTGACCGCCGTCACACCGATGACCATCATCACCAGCATCATCAACAACCCGATCACCAGGACGGACCCGGACTGTGGCGGGGGAAATTGACCTTTGAAAGAACTTTGGGGCATCTGGTGACTTCCTTGTCAGGGCATCTGGTTGCGCACTGGAATGGTAGTGGTGAACACCCGCCTGCGGTAACCAGGATTTGCCGCAGGAGCAGCAGGGGCCGCATCCAGCAGCGCGTAGGCACGTGGATCGTTGTCGCCGCTGACGATCTGCCCGGTACTGACCAGCAGAGCCAGTCTGACCGAGACCACCCGGTCCCAGTCCGGGGTACCAGCGGCCACCACCCCGGCGGCTACCGAAGTGGCGTTGACATACTGGTTGGCCACGCCGTCACCGCTGCCGTCGACGCCATAGAGAACCTGGAGATTCTCGACACCATCCACCAGCGGTTGCGGCGTGACGCTGCCGTTACCGGTGCAACGCAACACATCACCTACGATCTGGTAGCGGTTCAGGGTGATGCGGGGGGTTGCCACCGGGGTCGCCGCGCCCAGGCAGTCGACATTGGACTGGTAGCTGACCGTGATCTGGTCGGTGGTGCCGTCAGTGGTGGTGGCCGCCACGAAAGCACCGCCGCCAGCTGACCTGGGAAAACCCGCCATGCCGATGTCCTGTGCCAGCAGATCCACCGCATAACGCCCGTTTTCCTGCATTCGCGCCATCCCCTCTTGCAGGTTGTAGGACTGCTTGGTGCCGATAAACAGTTGCAATATGGCAGCCAGCACCAGCAGGCTGAGCGCGATGGCGATCATCAACTCGATGAGGGTCAAGCCGCTTTGGCGATGGCTCCGATCGAGACCATCTGGTTTGTGCTGAGCATCCATGCTTTGTGGGGACACGGTCAGGGCCTGAAGGTAAGGTTGATGGTATGAGCGGCGGTCACACCCTGGCCGTCGCGGTCACTCCAATTGACAGTAACGGTGTGATTGGAACCGTCCGTACAGGCATCCGCATCGGTCGTGTTGCTATCAATGCAGGCGACGCTCAGTGAACCGGACGGCAACAAATCGTCCACTCCACCGATCTGGTTGGTCCCGGACACCACCCCGCAAACCAATTCGTAGAGATCCGCGGCCGCCATTTGTCCGGTACCGCAGGCTGCCGCACTGACTTCCCCGGCGCCATTGGCGTTTCCATCGCTGGGATCATAGTGAGCCGTACAATAGGGCGCCGGCTTGGTATTGCAATTGATCCCGCCCGCGGTCACATAAGCGTTGGCGTTGACTCCACCCAGATTGACATGCATGCGCTCGGCAAGATCGTTGGCGACCAATGTGGCCTGACTGCGCAGATAGGCGCCATTGTTACCGCGGGTGCCAATCAGTTGCAGACTGGCAGCACCGAGCAAACCCAGTGCCAGCACGAATACGGCGACCAGCACCTCTATCAGGGTGAATCCTGTCTGCCCGCGCTGCCGGCGCCCGCTCATGGACAAGCCCCGCTGACGGTCTGGGTACGCACCCGGCCCTGCCCACTCAGCACGATGTCTCGTTTCTTTTCACTGTCCACGCAGACATTGACGGTTCCGCCAAGACCAACGATCCGACCAGTCCCGGCATAGGCGATACGGTCCACGACCGGACCATTGCCGGGCAGCGCCAGATTGCCAGGCAATGCCGCCTGCACTCGCAGAACGCGCTCCCCACCATCGATGTCGAATGCAGTGGCGCCGTCATCCACGAACACCACCCAACCACGTTCGAACCCGGCGCCGCCACTGGCACACGCGGTACCACTATCGCTCTTGCAAAGCGTGACCTGGGCACCGGTCTTGATGGCCTCGCTACGGGCAACATGGAGGGCAGAGACAAAATTGTTGGTTTGGGCGACCACCCGATTGTTCTCGATAAAGCTCATAAAGGAAGGCACACCGGTGGTCAGCAACAACACTCCGAGGAACACCACGATCATCAGTTCGATGAGCGTGAAGCCTTGCTGAGATATTCTGAACAACTCGTTCATTTCCGACCTACCCCGCGAACTGCCACTAACAGAAGCCTGATCGATGCGTGCGCCCGGACCGCGCCGTTCACGACGGAACTTCTGCTTCGAGAGCAGTATGTTGCTCCCTGACAACAAGCGGCAATGCGCCCATGGTTGGATCTGACGTAAGATTTTTCTCGGATCCCGCCCGGACCCCTGTCGTCCTGCCCGGTCTCCCGGCACAGGTCGGCAGGAAACGCGCCAACGAAAAAAGGTGTTACCAAAATACCCCGACGAGAGTTACCTACGGTAGCACTTCGCCTGCCGCCACTCACAAGGAATGTTCCATTCCATTGTTTTAACTGGGTTTCATTCGGCCCTCGAAAGCGGCCCTCGTCTTGCTATGTAGATGCGGGAGTCGTCAAACACGACTTCAACTAATGGGTCGCGACCCCGGTTGACTGCCGCAACGCGACATACAGAAAAGCACTATCGAGGACTGACGCATATGGCTGCCAAAACGATATGGCTGTTCGTGTTTGTCGGTATGTACTGGTCTTATTGCCTGTTTTGGGGCATCAAGGGCGCGCTGTCGGCCAAGACCGCTACCGACTACATGATCGCCGGGAGAGGAATCGGACTGTGGGTATTCGTACTCGCGGCAACCGCAACATCCTTTTCCGGCTGGACCTTCATGGGCCATCCCGGTCTGATCTACCGTGATGGATTTCAGTACGCATACGCATCCTTCTATGCCATCACCATCCCGTTTACGGGGGTGATCTTCCTGAAAAGGCAGTGGATGCTCGGCAAGCGCTACGGATTTATCACTCCCGGAGAAATGCTGGCGGCATACTTCAAGTCGGATGCGGCACGACTGCTGACCGTACTGGTTGCCATGATCTTTTCGATTCCCTACCTGGGCATACAGTTGCGCGCTTCGGGATTTCTGTTCCAGGTGCTGACTGACGGCATGCTGTCGGTCACTACCGGTATGTGGCTGTTATCCGCGGTGGTCGCCATCTATGTCGCCTCCGGTGGACTCCGGGCAGTGGCCTATGTGGATACCATGCAGGCCATCCTGCTGGCATCGGGGATCGTCATCATCGGTATCATTGCCATTGCCTACGTGCCCGATATGAAGGCCGGCCTCGCCGCGATAACGGAGATCGGCGCGGATGGCAAAGCACTGTTCGGCAAGACCACTCCAGAGGGCTACGCTTCTTATATCGCCATCCCAGGCGTGATTCAGATGACAGCAGGACTGGGTACCGACAATCCACCGGTTGGTGGCGCCTGGACCGGCATCATGGTGCTGACCTACATGTTCGCATTGATGGGAATCCAGTCGGCGCCGGCGTTTTCGATGTGGTCGTTTTCAAACAAGAGCCCGGCACCGTTCGTCCCACAACAGGTATGGGCGTCTTCGTTCGGTATCGGTTTCATCTTGTTCGTGTTCACCGCCTTCCAGGGCATCGGCGCTCACTTCCTCGGTGGTGACCTCGCGTTCTTCGAAGCCCATCCCGAACTTGTCAATCCGGTGATGGTCGAGGGGATCGTTTCGGTCCACAACCCGGACTGGACTTCGGAGCAGGTCAAGGAAGCCACTGCCGCGAGTATTGCCAGCGTGGTGGCCGGCACCGGCCCCGGTGATCTTGTCGACCTCATGGCCACCAAATCCAAGCAGGGCAATCTGGTGCCGCAGTTGATCTATCTGCTCGGCGATTCAGCTCCCTGGCTGGTGGGTCTGTTGTCGGTGTGTGCACTGGCGGCCATGCAATCGACCGGGGCGGCGTATATGTCCACGGCCGGATCGATGATCACCCGCGATCTCCTGAAGCGGTTCCTGATGCCCAACGCCACCGACAACCAGCAGAAATTCTGGGGTCGCGTGATGGTGGTACTGGTGGTGGGGCTGGCATTGATAGTGGCCACAACGGCTACCGATGCGCTGGTGCTGTTGGGTGGTCTGGCAGTCGCTTACGGCTTCCAGATGTGGCCCGCGCTGATCGCTATATGCTGGTGGCCATTCCTGACCCGTCAGGGCATCGTTATCGGTCTGATCGCCGGGCTGATCGCGGTGACGCTGACCGAAAGCATTGGCGCACAGTTCATGCCCTGGGGCCGTTGGCCACTGACGATGCACTCCGCTGGTTGGGGAATTTTCTTCAACCTGGGTCTGGCAATTCTCATCTCCGCGGTCACGCAGAACGCGCAGGAACGTGAGCATCGCATGACCTACCACCGCTTCCTGAACGAGCATGCCAGCCTTGCGGCCGGCAAACGCGGGCTGATACCGGTAGCCTGGCTCATCACCCTGGCCTGGTTCTTCTTTGGCATCGGTCCGGGTGCGGTGATCGGAAACACCATCTTTGGTGATCCCACCGACGCCACGACATGGCTGTTCGGAATCCCGTCGATATGGACCTGGCAGCTGCTGTTCTGGGCGCTGGGTGTGTTCATGATGTGGTTCCTCGCCGTCAAGATGGAGATGTCCACGGTGCCCCACAAGGAGGTTGAGCAACTGGTCGAGGAGGTCGGCGGTGCCGCGGTAACCAGCCGCTAGACCGCGGTCTTCGGACCTGCAAGCCTGGGGGGAGGGCGGCCGCCCTCCCCCTTCCCGTCATCCCGGCGCCTGTTTCTGCCATGAGGATACCCGGATGCCCGGTTCGTCCCCTTATCTGATCGTGTCGGTACTGGTATTGGCCGCCTTGCTGTTTTTCCCGGTGAGCCGCATTGTCTGGATGGTCAGCTGCCGACGCCTGCACCGCAAACTTGATCGCCAACTCTCGGACACCGAGACGGCCGCACAAAAACAGCGGGCATATGTCATTGCCTTGGTCGTAGTTTTGCTTTTTTCGTGGCTGTTCAATACCCGGCTGCTGGGAAAGCTCTATGAATGAACGCCTCTACCGGTTCCTGAAATGGACAGCGGTCATCTTGACCATCACCTGGGTGGGTTGGGCTGCATACGAGAACTTCGTACTCAAGAAGCAACCTGGTGAATACGCGCGCGCCGCCGGCGCCCGCGCTTTCTCGGACGGCAACTACGACGACGCGCTGGAACAATACGACGAGGCGGTAGCCAGCAACCCGGAACTGCTGCTGGCCAGGGAGGGGCAGGCGGAGACCCTGATCATGCTGGATCGCGAACTCGAGGCGGTGGCGATCTTCGATGAACTGTTGGCCCTGCAACCCGACTCCGCACGACCGTGGGCCAACCGCGGTATCGCCCTGGACCGGCTCGGCCGCTATCAGCAAGCGCTGGCCAGCTACGAGAAAGCGCTGGCTATCGACCCTGAAGCCGGTTCCGGCCCCGGGTGGTTGACCCGTTTCCTTCGCAACCGCCCTGACAAGGCGCCTGCGATCGCGGATCGCGCCCGATATCTGCGCGAACAACTGGCCTTGCCCACCTCACAACGACAATTGTCCGATCCCGATGCGGACGCCCGGCAACGCCCCTACAGGGAATAACGCGAGCGCCCGCGTCCAGATGGCTACAACGAGATGATACCGAGGATGTTGACGAACAGTTCACGCACACTGAACAGCAAGGCGATGGCACCGAACAGCAGATGCACCCACTCGCGCTCACCTTCCTTGTCACGGAACGTCAAGCCATGATAGGCGACAGCAGCGGTCACCAGGACAAAAAACCAACTGAATGCCAGCTCGGACAAGGTTCCCCCGACAGACGGATCAATAACAAGGCGGCAAGAAACAAACTAGAGAATCCAGTGACTGCGCACGCATGGCCAAGTATATCAGCAACACCAGCACGCCCAGCATGCCGGCGGCAATCGCCCCGCAGGCCAGCGGTCGGGGTCTGTGAAACCAGGTCCGGGCAGCGATGCCGTAGTCGCTCGGGTTCAGGTCACCCGCGATGGTCGATCGTTGGACACGCCTGGTGAGATCCCGAACCCACATCGGCGCGTCGGCGCCGCCCAGATACCGCGAGAACGCATCGCTCAGCACTTTCTGCTCGGAACTGCGTCCGAACCAGTTGCGGTATGCGACCTGGAACAGTTCGAATTCGGAAACCTGCAATGCGGCGGATGCATCGGCGACCGCCTGCCGGTCATCTTCGCAATCGTTGTGCTTCATCACCTCATCCAGCCGAAATCCATTTGTTCACAGTGAAGCGCTGTCAAGGCAGTTTTGCAAGCGCGCTGTCCAGGACTCATGGATTTGAACGCGGCGTTGGATGAAGACCCGCTGACGGCGGTGCGCGAAACCCTGGAGGCATTCAGAAAGCTTTCTCCCGAAGTGGCCGAGGAACTGCAACAACACATGACCGCGGTGCACCTTGCCAAGGGCGAGCAACTGTTTCGCCCAGGCATGGCCTATCTGAAGCATGTGTACCTGGTTCGCAGCGGGGAGATGGAACTCCGCTATGACGACTCGCACGGAGTCGCAATGCGGCCAGGAGATGTTCTGGGTCTCGCCAACTACTTTCACGGCTCCCCCTATCAGTCCACGGTAACCGCGATCGACGATGTCGAACTGGGCGCTATCGGTACCGCGGCCCTACAGCAGGTTGAACAGCGCAGACCAGAACTGTTCCGGGCCGTCAATCACCTGCTGGTGTCCGAACTGCGGGCCCGGGGTACCGGCCAACAACCGGCCACAGGAATCTGGTCGCTGCCGGCACGCACATTCATGAAAGCACCATTGGTCACCTGCGCAGCGACCACCACGGTCGCTGAAGTCGGCCGCCTGATGAGTGAGCGAGGAATCGGCAGCATGGGGGTCACCGGCAGCAATGGGGAGTTGCTCGGTCTGATCACCTACAGGACCCTGGCGCAGGGCCTGACTCAGCAGGGCGCGCTACCGACGGACCCACTCTCGGATCGAGTCTGGGAGCCGGCATCAGCTGTTGAAGCCAACTCCGGTTTGTGGGCTGTCCGTGATCAGCAGACGCGGCTGGGGGTCAAGTACCTGGTGGTTTGTGAACAGGGCGAACCTGCCGGCGTCATCTCACAGACCGACATACTCGAGGTTCTGGTGTCCCACCAGCGACCGCTACTTGCCGAAATCAGCGCCGCGGAAGATTATGGACAGCTGCAGGCGTTGTCGGCGCGCATGGGCACGATCGCCACGGAGATCCAGCAGTACAACCGCGATGCCAGAATCGCGGTGCGGGCGCTGAGCGAAGTCCACCTGGCCGCCCAGCGGCGGTGTATCGACCTGGTACTCGATGAGCTGGTCGCGGCTGATGCGGGCTCCCACCCGGTGGACTTCGCCTTTCTGGTGACAGGCTCCGGCGGACGCCAGGAGATGATGATCAACCCGGATCAGGACAACGCCATCATTCTGGCCGACGAACCCGCCACCGATCGTCCCGAAACCCGGCGCTGGTTCGCGGAGTTCTGTGAACTGGTCAACATACGGCTGGACGAAATCGGTTATCAATGGTGCCCAGGCAACATCATGGCCCGTAACCCGGAGTATCATCGCAGCCTTGCCGAATGGCGCGACCATATCAGCCAAGTCGTCGAACGCCCGACCGAAAGAAAGGCCCGGTGGGCCACCATATTCTTCGACTACGCGACCTTGTACGGTGACGATCACCTGTCCGCTACGCTCCGCGACCATATTTTCTCGGAACTCAAGAACAAGCCCAGACTGTTGACCATGATGGTCGAAGATGATGCCAGCGGCCGCCCTGCGGTAGGACTGTTCAACCGGCTGGTCACCGCCTCGGACCCGGATCGCCGCGGCAAGGTCGACCTGAAACGCAATGGTACCCGTATCCTTGCCGATGCAGCACGGGTGCTGGCGCTCAGCGAGGGTATCGCCGCCGTCAGTACCAGCGACCGCATCGCCGCGCTGGTCCGGCAGGGCCGACTCGATGCCGGCTTCGCTGCCTCCGTGCAGGCCGCACTGGATGAACTTCTGGACCTGACCTTGAGTCACCAGTTGCAACAACTGGCAGCCGGAGAACCGCTTGACAAGCTGGTCAACCCTGAGCGTCTGACGACGATCCAGCAGGAATCCCTGCGCATGTCGATGCGGGTGATCAAGACCTTGCAGGGCAAGCTGCAGGGCGAGTTCGGCACCGTCATGCTGTAGACGCAAGGTTGATGGTATCGCAGACTATGGAAACTGAAATGATGAAGTCAGCGCCAAAGCTGTTGTCGAACCGCGCCGCGGGTGCTGTGTTGTGGTTTGCGTTTGTGGCCTTGTTCTATCAGACGGGCCTCGATTTCACCATCCTGCTGCTGGAGCCGGAACAGTTCACCGGCGGCTGGCAATGGCTACGCGCAGCACTGTTCCCGCTGTTGCTGCCCGGCTTTTTTCTGCTGTTTCGTCGTTTCGGCTGCGCATCCGGTTCCTGCCGGAACGGGCAATGCCAGCTTCCCGGCCGCCAGGTGGCCACACCAGAAGACCAGAACCAATCTGGTCCGTTTCTGCTTTAGCAACTTCTGGTCTATCAACCAAGGGAGAGGCTCCAATGTCCGAAGTCAAACTCTATCCGGTTCCCGCCGAGGTGGCCGCAAGAGCCTACATCGACGATGCCGGATACCGGCAAATGTACGAACGGTCCATAGACGACCCGGAAAGTTTCTGGGCCGAACAAGCGGAAGAATTCATCACCTGGTCCAAGAAATGGGACCGGGTCATGGAATGGGACTACAACGACCCCAATATCCGTTTTTTTGAAGGCGCCACGCTCAACGTCAGCTACAACTGTCTCGACCGCCACCTCGCAAGCCGCGGTGACCAGGTAGCCATTATCTGGGAATCGGACAACCCCGACGAAGACCGCAAGATCACCTACCGGGAGCTACACGAGGAAGTGTGCCGATTCGCCAACGGTTTGAAATCGCTGGGTGTCACCAAAGGCGACCGGGTCTGCATCTACATGCCGATGATTCCCGAAGCGGCAGTCGCCATGCTCGCCTGTACCCGTATCGGCGCCATCCACTCGATCGTGTTCGGTGGATTTTCGCCCGACGCGCTTCGCGATCGCATCAACGATTCCGAATGCTGTGTTTTGATCACGTCAGATGAAAGCGTCAGAGGCGGCCGCCAGGTGCCGCTCAAGAACAATGCCGACCAGGCCTGCCAGGCTACGCCTTCGATACGCAACATGGTGGTGATAAAAAGGACGGGGGGTGATATCGGCTGGAATGAAGACCGCGATGTCTGGTATCACGAGCTGGTTCAAGGTGCCTCAGCGGACTGCCCGGCGGAGGAAATGGACGCCGAGGCCCCTCTGTTCATCCTCTACACGTCCGGATCCACCGGCATGCCCAAGGGCGTGCTGCACACCACTGGCGGCTATCTGCTCTATGCGGC
>CBDVAK010000123.1:0-9803 GCA_965371945.1 uncultured Candidatus Competibacteraceae bacterium | reverse complement strand
TCTGCAACCCGGATTCGAACAAATTGGTGCCGATCGCGCCGTCGGCCAACAACCATGGCCTGTGTTCGAGCAGTTCGAGAAAGCGGTTATTCATCCTTGAGTTACTCATGCCTGGAATGG
Source organism: uncultured Candidatus Competibacteraceae bacterium (assembly GCA_965371945.1). Lineage (GTDB taxonomy): Bacteria > Pseudomonadota > Gammaproteobacteria > Competibacterales > JAHEDQ01 > CBDVAK01. The sequence continues at coordinate 9,683 of CBDVAK010000123.1, read as the reverse complement.
ATTCTCAACAGGTCGGGGCATTGCGGGTGTGGACGGTGCCTTCCGAGGCACGCTGTGAATAGTCCCTGTAAGCTCGACAGCGGCTTCCCTGCCGCTGACGGCCCCGGAAGACACCATCCACACCCGCGTCACGTCCGCCAGCGTCCCGATTTATCAAGATGGTCTGGGGCAGGGCCCTGTCGTCCGAACCTCGTGCACCCACTCAGCTGCGAAGCGCCAGGTTGTCGGGATCGAAGGGTGATTCGGCAATGACCGTGGCCCGCTGGCGCTGGCCGAGAATCTCGATCTCCAGTTCCGTGCCCGGCGCCGCCAGGGCAGGGCGTACCAGCCCCAGCGCCAACGACTTCCGCACCCGCCAGCCATAGCCACCGGAGGTGGCGCGCCCGCACAGCTCACCGTCTTTGTAAATGGCCTCGGAGCCGCGCGCGTCGGCATCTTCGACGTCGTGTACCTCCATGGTCACGAAAGCGTTGTCGAATCCGCGCGCCTGCCAGGCCTGCAACGCCTGCTTGCCGATAAAGTCAGCCTTGTCGAGCCTGACAAAACGGTCCAGCCCGGATTCCAGGGCAGAGTATTCGATGGACATTTCGCGAGGAATCAACCGATAGGATTTTTCCAGCCGCATCGAGTCCATGGCGCGGATTCCGAATGGTTTGAGATCGAACCCGTGCCCGGCCTCCATGACCCGATCGAAGATGTAGTTCTGCATCTCGATGGGATGATGCAGCTCCCAGCCCAGCTCACCCACGAAGTTCACCCTCAGCGCGTGGGCCTGAGCACAGCCGACGTCGATTGAGCGACCCGTCAGCCACTTGAAAGCATCGTTGGACAGGTCTGCGTCGGTGATCCGGCTCAACAGATCGCGGGCACGCGGGCCGGCCAGCACCAACACACCATACTGGGTGGTGACCTTCTGCAGATCAACGCTACCATCGGTGGGTCTGGCCTTGCTCAGACAATCCCAGTCATGGCGCTCGAAGGCCCCGGCGGAGACCAGATAGTAGCTCTGTCGCCCGGTCTTGTAGATGGTGAATTCCGAACGCACACCGCCGTTGTTCGACAGCATATGGCACAGACCGATGCGGCCGATGGTCTTGGGTATGCGGTTGGCTACCAGAGAGCTGAGCCAGGATGCCGCCCCCGGACCACTGACTTCGAACTTGGAAAAGGCGGTCATGTCGAGCAGTCCCACCTGGTCGTGAACGTGGAGACACTCCTGACCCACGAACTCGAAGTAGTTACTGCGCCGAAAACTGTACTTTTCAACTGGCAGGTCGCGCCCCTGCGGCGGTGGCGCGTGGCTGTTGCGAAGCAACACATCAGGCGTGTCCAGGTCCGCTTCGGTGAGTCCGTAGTCTGCGGGGGCAAACCAGTTCGGGCGCTCCCAACCGTATACCTGCCCGAATACCGCACCCAGCGCCTGCATACGTGCGTAGCAGGGCGACTGCTTCAATGGGCGGGCCGCGGGCCGCTCCTCGTCCGGGTAGTGAATGGAAAAAACACCGGCATAGGTTTCCTCGTTCTTGGTACGCAGATAACCTCTTCCTGCATAGGGCCCGAATCGTCTGGGGTCGACACCCATCATATCGAGCGTAGGTTCTCCGTCGACCATCCACTCGGCCAGTTGCCAACCGGCGCCGCCGGCCGCGGTGATACCGAAACTATGCCCCTCGTTGAGCCAGAAATTGCGCAGCCCCCAGGCGGGACCAACGATCGGGTTGCCGTCCGGTGTATAGGCGATGGCGCCGTTGTAGACCTGCTTGACGCCCACCTCCCCAAACGCAGGTACGCGATTGATGCAGGCCTCGATATGCGGCATCAACCGGTCCAGGTCCTCCTGGAACAGCTCGTACTCACAGTCCTCTCCGGGACCGTCGACATAGCAGCAGGGGGCGCCCTTCTCGTAGGGTCCAAGCAACAGACCACCGTTCTCCTCGCGCAGGTAGTAGCCGGCATCGGACTCACGCAACACACCCATCTCCGGCAACCCCTGCTGTTTTCGTTCGACAATCTGCGGGTGTGGTTCGGTGACGATGAACTGATGCTGTACCGGTATCACCGGCACATCGAGTCCGACCATGGCGCCGGTCCGGCGTGCAAAATTGCCGCTGGCGGACACCACGTGTTCACAACGGATATCGCCTTTGTCGGTGTGTACCAGCCATTCTCCCCCGGGGGCCTGCTCGATCGCGGTCACGGTCGTGTTGCGATGAATAGTGGCGCCCCGGTCACGGGCACCCTTGGCCAGCGCCTGGGTGAGATCGGCGGGCTGTATGTAGCCATCGGCCGGATGCTGAATGGCCCCGACCAGCCCGTCGATGTTGCACAGCGGCCAGACCTCCGCTACCTGTTGCGGGGTCAGAAAACGCACATCGACACCCACGGTGCCGGCCACACCCACGTAATAGTGATACTCGTCCATGCGTTCTCGGGTGCAGGCCAGGCGAATATTGGATACCGCCTTGAAACCGACATCCATGCCTGTTTCCTGCTCCAGTTCCCGGTAGAACCGGACCGAGTACTTGTGCAGCTGACCCACCGAATAGCTGAGATTGAACAACGGCAACAGCCCCGCTGCATGCCAGGTGGAGCCAGAGGTCAGTTCCTTGCGCTCGACCAGCATCACATCCGACCAACCCTTCCTGGCCAGATGGTAAAGCGTGCTGACACCGACCACACCACCGCCGATCACCACGACGCGGGCATGTGAGTTCATAATTCCGGCTCCCGGGAGTTCACCGTGTCCACGAACACGGTCGTATCATGCGTTCTGAATCGTGACGTGATTGCAGTCCTGCAGCGAGTGTAGGCACAGCCAGGGAAAGCGACGGAACCTCGATGCGACGACAGTTTGTGCGTGTGCGCCATGGCCAGGGCGCACACGCACAAGGACGGGTCGCGGCCTGATCAATGGCTGTCGCAGGGTAACCGGATACTGCGCGGACCATCGATAGCGAGCTATGGAGACCATCGAGATGACTGAGCGGGAGACCCGCAGACGCGGTCGCCGTGGCAGCGGTCGTGAAGCAAAGCGGGCGGCCCGCAGCTCCTCCACGGTGCGGAGTGTTCCCTACATCACCCGGCGCATCCCGGTGTTCGAACTGCTGGGCGAAGAAGGCCTGGCATTGATCGAGAACAACGCCGACCTCATTCTTGAAGAGATCGGCATCGATTTCCGTGATGACCCCGAAGCGCTGGAGTCCTGGCGCGAAGCAGGTGCCAGTATCGAAGGCGAACGCGTACGCTTCCCGCGTGGCCTGTGCCGGTCACTGATACAGGCCACGGCTCCGGCCGAATTTACCCAGCACGCCCGCAACCCCGCGCGCAGCGTCAGGATCGGCGGCAAACACACAGTGCTGGTGCCCGCCTACGGGCCGCCGTTCGTACGCGACCTGGAGCAGGGCCGGCGCTATGCCACCATCGAGGACTTTCGCAACTTCGTAAAGCTGGCCTGGCTGTCACCGGGACTGCACCATTCGGGCGGTACAGTGTGCGAACCGGTGGATCTGCCGGTCAACAAACGTCACCTCGATATGGTCTACAGCCACATGCGCTACAGCGACAAGCCGTTCATGGGTTCGGTGACCGCGCCGGAACGTGCTGCCGACACCGTGGAGATGTGCCGGCTCCTGTTCGGCGATCAGTTTGTCGACCCCGACACGGGCCGCGAACGCACCGTCACCATCAACCTCATCAACGCAAATTCGCCACTGACCTTCGACGCCACCATGCTCGGCGCGGCCAGAGTCTATGCTCAGCACAACCAGGCCACGGTGATCTCACCGTTTATACTGGCCGGCGCCATGTCGCCGGTGACAGTAGCAGGAACCTGCGCGCAGATACTCGCCGAGGCCCTGGCCGGGATGGCCTACACGCAGTTGGTGCGACCCGGCGCCCCGGTGGTATTCGGCACTTTCGCCAGTTCCATATCGATGCAGTCCGGGGCACCCACCTTCGGCACCCCGGAACCCGCCATGGTGCTCTACATCACCGCCGCGCTGTCGCGCCGACTGGGGGTGCCCTATCGCAGCGGCGGTGGTCTGTGCGGCTCCAAGGTGGCCGACGCCCAGGCTGCCTACGAAGCCGCCAACACATTGCAGGCCGCGATGATGGCCGGGGTCAACTTCATGCTGCACACAGCGGGCTGGCTGGAAGGTGGGCTGGTGATGGGTTACGAGAAGTTCATCATGGATGCCGACCAGGCGACGATGATAGGCGTGATGCTGAACGGCGTCGATCTCAGCGAAGATGGCCAGGCGCTGTCAGCCATACGCGAGGTCGGTCCGGGGCAACATTTCCTGGGCTGCGATCACACCCGGCAGCACTTCGAAAACGCATTCTGTGTATCCACCGTCGCTGACAACAACAGCTTCGAGCAGTGGGAGTCGGAAGGCAGCCTGGATGCCTCCCAGCGTGCCAACCGACTATGCCGGAAAATGCTCGACAGCTACCAGGGACCGGATCTCGACCAGGCCGTCGACGAAGCCTTGTGCGAGTTCATCGAACAACGCAAGGCCGCGGTACCCGATTCCAACGTCTGACCCGCATCAACGCTCTGCGTCACCAGCGCAGATGAACCGGAAGCGGATGTCGGCAAAAACAAGCTCGTCGCCATCGGCAAGCACCCGGCCCTCACCCGGTGCCACCAGCGCTCCGTTGACCAGGGTGGGATTCTTGCTCTGTTCGCATACCTGTATGCTCCAATGCCCTTTGTCGTTGAGCAGTTGCGCATGCTGCTTGGAGACGAATCGGTTTCGATCCCAGCGCGAGAGGTTGATTTGTGCCTCGGCACCACGCCCGATCACCAGCCTGTCCTCGAGCAAAGGCAGGCGAGTACCCGATTCATGCACCAGCGCACTGGTGGTGATCTCCTGATCCAGACTCATGAAGGCGGTCACCGGCTCGCACATCAATTCTTCCAGCAATCCCTGCACACGATCTTCAAACATCACCTCGAATGGCAGCCTCTGCAATCCCACCAGCTGATACTCCATATCTCTGGTCAGGGCGAGCTGCTCGACCAGAAATACCGGCAATATGGACTTGTTCTTCTGACGCGCCAGATCGAGCTCGCGGCGCACGTTGTCGGAGTGCAACGAGTTTTCAGACAACACGATCAGGTACAGGCTGCAGTCTTCGATGGCCTGCACGATCTGGGCGCGCCAGAGTCGGCCGGCGCGAATATCGTCCTGATCCAGAAATACACCGTAGTCGAGCCCCTCAAGGTGGTCCCTGAGCCTGCCGACCGGTTCCTGATCCTGCCGGGAGTAGCTGATAAAGATCTCTTTCATCGACACTGTTACCTTGCCTGCATGATGCCACTTTACCGCAGTGCGACGGGTATATAACGAAGCATGAGCACCAATCCGATCGTGTCCGTATTGATGCCGGTGCACAATGGCGGCCGCTATCTGCGCCCCGCGGTGGAAAGCATACTGAACCAGAGCCTCGGCAATCTGGAACTGATCCTGATCGACGATGGCTCCAGCGACAGCGCAACGCAGGACCTGCCGCACGATCCGCGGCTGCTGATCCACCGGCAGCCCCACCGGGGTATCGTTGCCAGCCTCACCAAAGCCGCGGCCATCGCGCAGGCCCCGTTTCTGGCCCGCATGGACGGCGACGACATCGCCCTGCCGCAACGGCTGGAACAGCAACTGGCGCTGTTCGATCGACGCCCCGGGCTGGGAATTGTCGCTGCCCGGGTCGAGATCTTTCGCGACGACGGCGCCAGCGGGACCGGCTACAGCCACTACCAGCGCTGGGTCAACTCACTGGTGTCGCCACAGGACATACACCGCGAGATTTTTGTCGAGAGCCCACTGCCCCATCCCACCGTAATGATACGCAGCCAGTTGTTTCACCGCCTCGGGGGCTACCGGCAACGGCCCTGGCCTGAGGACTACGATCTGTGGTTGCGAGCCTGGAGTCAGGGTGTGCCGATGGCCAAACCCGAACCGATACTGCTGCGCTGGAGAGATCACGATGGCAGATTGTCACGCAATGATTGCCGCTACGACCTGCGCGCTTTCATGGCCGTCCGTGCCCACTGGCTGTCACGGACGCTGCTGCGCGACCGCGAGGCCGTGATCTGGGGCGCGGCACCGACCGGCGCTGCGCTGTGCGACCAGCTACGTGCCGCGGGCGCCCGGGTGCTCGGATTCATCGACATCGACCCGCGCAAGATCGGCGGGCGCAAGCGCGGTCTGCCGGTGTGGCCCGACAGTGAGGCTGCGAACATTCGCGATGCGCTGATCCTGGGTGCGGTCGGGAGCCGTGGTGCGCGCGCCAGAATTCGTGCCTTCCTGCAATCTGCGGGCAAACGCGAAGGCATCGATTTCGTGATGACGGCCTGACCCGAATCGCCTCAGCGGTCACTCATTGCCATCAAAGCAGCATTGCCGCCGGCGGCGGTGGTATCGACGCTGAGCGAGCGCTCGGTCGCAAATCGGTGCAGATACTGTGGTCCACCCGCTTTGGGCCCGGTTCCGGACAAGCCTTCGCCGCCGAACGGCTGCACACCGACCACAGCACCGATCTGGTTGCGGTTCACATAGGTGTTGCCGACCCGCACCCGGGCGTGGATATAGTCGACGGTGGCGTCGATACGACTGTGGACACCCAGCGTCAGCCCGTAGCCGGTGGCATTGATGGCGTCCAGCACCGCATCCAGCCCACTGGCGGGATAACGCACGATGTGGAGTACAGGACCGAATATCTCACGCTCCAGCATGCCGATATCCTCGATCTCGTAGGCTCGCGGCGCGAAGAACCTGCCGGCGCGGCAATTCTCTGGCAACGGCACGGTGAAAATCGATCGCGCCTCACGATCCATGCGGGCGGCATGGGCCTGCAACATCTGCAAGGCCTGCTCATCGATCACCGGCCCGACGTCGGTGGCCAACAGCGCCGGGTCCCCTACCGACAGTTCCGCCATGGCGCCGGCAAGCATCCGCACGGTGCGCTCCGCAACGTCATCCTGGACGAACAGAACCCGTAGCGCCGAGCAACGCTGACCGGCACTTTGAAAAGCCGAGGCCAGTACATCGCGCACCACCTGTTCGGGTAACGCGGTGGAGTCCACCAGCATCGCGTTCTGGCCACCGGTTTCCGCAATCAGAGGAACGATGGGTGCATCGCGAGCAGCCAGCGCACGGTTGATCAGACGCGCGGTCTCGGTGGAACCGGTAAAGGCCACACCGGCGATTTCGGGGTGCGCGGTCAATGCGGCGCCAACCTTGCTCCCGCTGCCGGGTAACAGCTGCAGTACGCCACCGGGTACACCGGCCCGATGCATCAGTTGTACCGCGCGACAGGCGATCAGCGGGGTCTGTTCCGCCGGCTTGGCGAGCACCGCATTGCCGGCCGCCAGTGCCGCCGCCACCTGGCCGGTGAATATCGCCAGCGGAAAGTTCCAGGGGCTGATACACACGAATACGCCGCGCCCGTGCAACGACAACTCGTTGCGCTCACCGGTGGGGCCTTGCAAAAGCTGCGGTCCGGCAAATCCCGCCCGTGCCTGCAACGCGTAGTAGCGCAGAAAATCCACCGCCTCGCGTAGCTCAGCGACTGCGTCCATCAGAGTCTTGCCAGCCTCCCGTATCGCCAGCGCCATCAACTCCGCGGCATGGCGCTGATAGAGATCCGCGCAGCGTTCGAGTATCTCCGCCCTTGCCGATGCCGGCTGCGCGTCCCAGCCCGGTTGCGCCCGCACCGCCACACTCATGCCACGGGCCACCAGGGCTGCGTCCGCCTCGACACATTCACCCACCACGCGGGTGGTATCCGCGGGATTGCATATGTCGTGTCCAGGCCCGCTGATGGCGACACCATCGACCAGCGGCTGCGCCCGCCAGCGTTGCTGATCGGCCAGCTCCATCCGTGCTGTCAACGGCAACAGAGTGTCCAGATCGCTGAGATCGGTGCCACGCGAATTGCGACGCTGACTGCCATACAGGTCGACCGGCAACGGTATTCTGGGATGGGGTTTGGTCTGCAGACGCGCCGTCTCCGCCAATGGATCGGCGATCAGGTCTTCAACCGGCATGCCCCGCTCCACCATGCGATTGACGAACGAGGTGTTGGCACCGTTCTCCAGCAGCCGCCTGACCAGATAGGCGAGCAATTCCTGGTGGCTGCCCACGGGTGCGTAGATGCGGCAGGCGGGGCGTCCCTGTTCACGCACCTGTCGGTACAGTTCCTCGCCCATGCCGTGCAGGCGCTGGAACTCGAACTCGCGATCACCAGCCATTTCCTGCACCGCGGCGATCGTGTGTGCATTGTGGGTGGCGAATGCCGGGAAGAACGCCTCGGGCGCGGCCAGCAATCGCCGGGCACAGGCCAGAAAGGACACGTCGGTGGACGCCTTGCGGGTAAATACCGGATACCCCGCCAGCCCGGCGACCTGGCTGGCCTTGATCTCGGTATCCCAGTAAGCGCCCTTGACCAGCCGCACCATCAGCCGCCGCTGATGCCGCTCAGCCAGGTCCTGCAACCAGTCTATCACCGGCATGGCCCTCTGCTGATAGGCCTGCAAGGCCACACCCAACCCCTGCCAACCGGACAACGCGGCATCACCGGACACGGCTTCGATGACATCCAGCGAGGGTTCGAGACGATCGGCCTCCTCGGCATCCACGGTGAGCCCGATGCCCGCCTGCATGGCCAGCAGACACAGCTCGCGCAGTCTCGGCACCAGTTCGCCGGCAAGGCGAAGGCGCTTGGCAAACTCGTAACGGGGATGCAGGGCCGAGAGCTTGACCGAGATGCCCGCCTCGGCCACCGGACCGCGCATCGAGGCAGCGCCGCCAATTGCCTCGATGGCATGGCAATAGTCATGGAAATAGCGTTCGGCATCATCCCGGGTGCAAGCCGCCTCGCCCAGCATGTCATAGGAGTAGCTATAGCCGTGCTGCTCGGCTTCAGTGGCCCGCGACAGAGCTTCCTCTATGGTACGGCCGGTAACGAACTGGCGCCCCAGAATTCGCATCGCCTGGCGCACGGCCTGGCGGATCAGGGGCTCGCCGGAGCGCGATACCAGACGCTTCATCACCCGTCGCCAGTCTCCTTCACCACCCTCATGGAGGCTTAGCACGCGGCCGGTAAGCATCAGCGCCCAGGTCGAGGCATTGACAAAGGCGGAATCGGAACCGCCCAGGTGGGCGGCCCAATTGGCAGCACCCAGCTTGTCGGAGATCAAACGATCCGCGGTATCCGCATCGGGTACCCGCAACAGCGCCTCGGCCAGGCACATCAGTACCACCCCTTCGCGACTGGAAAGCTGATATTCGTGCATAAAGGCATCGATGCCACCGCTGGGGGGACCCTTGGCGCGGACTGCTTCAACCAGTTCCCTGGCACGAGCCTGGATTCGCTGCTGTGCCTCCGGAGCTACCAACGCCTGGTGCAGACGCTGCTCGACACAAGCGGTTTCATCCATACGGTAGGCGCTGCGAATCGCCGCCCGTAGCGGTCCCTGGTCTGGCAACGGCTGCTCAAACAACATGGCAATCACCCTCTCTGTTGATTCCTGATGATAGACTGCCGGGCCTACTTTGGGGACGATGGCAGCGATCCGCCCGGGATTGCAGCTCTAGATGGTCCGCTCTTCTCGGACAGCCTCGTAGTCGCATCGTCTGATTCATTGGAGCATGAACGATGACATCGAGCATCATCATCGGTCC
>CBDVAK010000122.1:0-9914 GCA_965371945.1 uncultured Candidatus Competibacteraceae bacterium | reverse complement strand
GTGGACAAGGACGATGCCTCTAAGGTCAACTGTGTGATCGTCAGTTTCCAGGTTGACGATGGCCTGATGCGTGACCGGGTGTTGTTTGCGGATACCAGCAAGATGCGGATCGAGGGCGGCGCCGAGATCGATTTCAAAAAGCGTACCCTGAAGGTGCATGTGGGGCCAAAGGCCAAGCGACCGGAGTTCTTCAGTCTGGCCGTGCCCGTCGGCTTGAGCGGACAATTCGAGGATTTCGGTATCAACATCAATCCGGTGATGCTGACCGGTCAGGCTGTCTCATTTATCACCAGCCCCGTGCACGTGCCGCTGCGACGTCTTTTCCGGTTCAAGAAGGATGAGCCCGCGGATGGCACACAGGCCTGTGCCGATGCCTGGAGCATGCGTGACGCCGCACCGGCCCCGGAATCCGGTACAGCCAAATAAAGCAGTACTGCAAGCGGTGGGATCTGGGTCTATGCTTGGATCTGTGAACCCGATTACCGACCGATCAGGAAGTACGGGGATCATGTTCGTGTTCTGTCTGTGCGAGCTGCGATCGTCGGGACGGATGGGAAGTGCGGAATCTCCACGCGAATAACCGCATGGCTATCGTTTTCGGGTCGGATGCCGGTAGTGCCTGCTGCCAGTATTGCCAACAGCCGTGTTGAGGAATATGGCAGGTATCGCTGTCCGGGACAGACGGGCAAGGAACTGCCGATCCTTGGGGCCGGTCAATGCACCAGGTCGAAGGCTATCGGACAGCGTCGGTCATCCACGAGGATGCTGGCACGGCAGTACTGCGTGCGTCGAATGATGCGGGTGGGGCCGGAGCGGTCATTCGCCTCGACAAAAAGCTCGTTCCGACACCGGAAGATCTGACGCGGTACCGTCGAGAGCGGGATATCCTTGATGGTATCGATTCGGACCACGTGGTCACTTGCCTTGGCCTCGTGGATCAGGGCGAGCGACTGGCGCTCATCCTCGAAGATATTGGTGGCGAGTCTCTGGATCAGGTGCTCGCTTCCAGACCCTTGACACCCTTCGAGATCCTGGACATCGCTGTCAATGTAGTTCAAGGGCTCATGGACCTGCACCGGAGCGGGGTCACTCATTGTGCCATCAACCCAACCAACCTGGTTTGGAACTCGGCCACCGGCCAGCTCAGGATCATCAATTTCTCTCACGCAACCGCACCCTGGCTCACGCTATCGGAGTATGTCCCCCGGCAATGGTCAATCGATGAGCTTGCCTATGTTTCCCCGGAGCAGACCGGGCGGCTCGATCGAAATGTGGATCTCCGCAGCGACTTTTATTCTCTGGGTGCCACGCTCTATGCACTTATGGTGGGGGTGCCGCCTTTCGATTCCACCGATTCGCTGGAGTTGGTTCACGCACACATTGCGCGTGTGCCCGTGCCACCACGAAAACACAACCGATCGATATCGCCAGCGCTATCGGGCATTGTTGCCAAGCTTCTTGCCAAGGTGCCGGAGGAACGTTACCAAAGCAGCCAAGGCATTCTGGAAGATCTGCGCTACTGTCAGGTGCATACGGGAACTGGCCATCAGTTGGCTGATGCCTTTGAGCCCGGCCGCTATGACGTGCCTGAAGTGTTCCGCGTATCGGGCAAGCTCTATGGTCGTGAGTCTGAGCGAGAGGTGTTCGTTGAGGCACTATCGCGGGTAGTCCGCGGCCGTGTCGGGGTAGTGCTCATATCCGGAGTGTCGGGTGTGGGCAAATCAGCACTTCCGCTGGGGCTTCGACGGGAGATTACGCACACCGGAGGCCAGCTGATCTCCGGAAAATTCGACCAGATCGGGACCGTCGCGCCCTATGGCGCGTTTACAGACGCCTTTCAGCAGTTGGCGGCCGAGTTGTTGGTGATGGGACCCAGCGCCGTGGAGTCATGTCGGCGGCGTCTGCTGATGGCTTTGGGTAGCAGCGCTGGCGTCGTGACCGAGCTGATTCCTCAAATGGCACTGATCATCGGAGCGCAGAATCCGGTGCCCATTCTGCCACCCCAGGCGACTCGGAGCAGGTTCCATCTGGTGTTCAAACGGCTTGTCGATGCCATTGCGACGGTTGAGCATCCACTGGTGCTCTTTCTCGATGATCTGCACTGGGCGGACCAGGCAAGCCTCTTACTCCTCAAGGAGCTGGCCACTGCCAACAGCGTTCAGAACGTGCTGCTGGTAGGGGCCTATCGCACCGAGATCGTGGGTGCGGATCACCCCCTGACGAATATCATTGCTCAGATCGAAGCCGAAGGTGCCAGCCTGACACGTCTGGATCTGGGACCCCTGGGTATCGACGACGTAGCTGCATTGCTGGCGGACAGTTTTTACGCCGGGGAGACGACCGCGCGACCGCTGGCCGAGGTAATGTTGGCCAAGACCGGGGGCAACCCGTTTCTGGTGCACAGACTGCTGGCGCAGTTGCACGCCGGCGACTACATACGTTTCGATGCCGGCAACCAACGTTGGCTCTGGGACGCCGAGATGATACGGGCGATCGCTTCGGACAATGTAGCGGTGGATCTGGTGGAAGGTGTGCTGCGGGGATTGTCCGTGGAGACGCGTGATCTGCTTTCGACCGCCGCTTTCCTGGGCACTCGATTCACGTCGGCAAGACTCGCCTGCGCGAGCGCGTGTGCTGGTCCGGAGTTGCTGAGCGCCCTGGCACCGGCATTGAAGAATAGCCTGTTGCTGCCCACCACCCTGGTGTCACCCAGCAAGGATGATGTGCACGACGGGTCGCTGATGTCCGATGGTCTTGCCTTCGTGCACGACCGGATTCAGCAGGCAGCCTACGACTTGGTACCCCTGGCTTCCCAGGCTTCCCGGCACTTGCTCATCGGCAGGCGGTTGTGGGCCAACCGCAGCCTCGAGGATTTGCATGGGGATATTTTTGCGGTGCTCGACCATCTCAACCGGGGTGCGGGTGAGATGGTCGAGGCGGGGGAGCGGCTCGAGCTAAGTCGCCTCAACTTGCAGGCCGGGCTGCGCGCGAAGGCTTCGGCGGCCTACACGGAGGCTCGGGGCTATTTCGAAGCCGCCCGCTCGCTGTTGCCCGGGGATGTCTGGGAACGGGCCAACGACCACGCACGTCAGATCCACTGTGAGTGCGCGGAAGCGGCATTCCTCGTTGGCGATGCGCAGCAGGCGCGGGACCTGATCGCAACGGCGCTGGCTGAGACCAGCGACACGGTGGCAACCGCCGACTTGCATGATCTCCTGATCACCCAGGAAACACTACAGGGCAACTACGCCGAGGCCCTGCGTCTGGGACGGTCCGCTCTGGCCGTACTCGGGATCGAAGTTCCCGGAGCCGACGTTGCTGAAGCCCTGGAGCAGGAGTTGGCAGCGGTACAGGCGCTGAAACCGGATCGGCAACTGTTGCAGAAGATCGAACACTTTCATATGAGGGACCCTGCTTTGCGGGCCTCGATGCGATTGATGATGCATCTGTTGCCGGCCAGCTATTTTTCGAAGCCTGATCTGAATAGCTGGCTGGCGGTAAAGATGGTCCATCTGTCTGAGAATCATGGCTATTCGCCAGAGTCGGCAAAGGGGTTGGTGAATCTGGGCAATGTACTGGCGTTGCGGGGGGCCTATCGCCGGGCCACGGAGTTCGGCCGCCAGGCGCTGGCAGTGGCGGATTACTTCGAGGTCACTGTCTTCAAACCGAGAATCCTGTACACCATCGTGACCTATCTGAATCATTGGACCAACCCGCTCGAAGATTCAGTGCGGCTGGGCGACGAGGCATTCCGCGCCTGCCTCGGCGCCGGAGATCTTCAGTATGCGGGCTATGTGCTGGCGTTCCACAAGACCATGAACGAGATCTTCCTGGGCCAGGATCTGGAGAAGGTGCGGGGAAGGCTGGACGAATACACGCGTTTTACGACCAAGACCCGAAACAGCCTGGCCGGACATGTCGTCCGTGCCGCTGACCACATAGTCAGTAACCTGCGCGGCGAGACCCCCGCGCCCGATTCCTTCGACCTGAGTTCATCTACCGAACAGACATTCGTGACCGAATGTGTGACCCAGGGCAATCACATGGCCGAGTGTTTGTTCCGGCTGCTGCAGGCCCACGTGCTGTTGCTCTACGGACAGTATCGGCAAGCCCTGGACAGGGCCGGGGAAGCGGAACAGCGCATCGAGCATGTGTCCTCGACCATGCCGGTCGCGATGCTGCGATTTGTTCAGGCCCTGGCGACCGTTGCGTTGCATGACAGCGCCGACGATCTCAGGAAGACCGGGGGCTGGCAGACGCTGCTCGATCACCGGGAAGCGTTCTTGCGTTGGTCGGGCTGCTGTCCCGGGAATTTCCAGGCCCCGCTCCACCTCATCGACGCGGAGCTGGCGCGCCTCGAAGGCCGCCCCCAGGATGCAATGCGCCTTTATGATCGTGCTTTGGAGATCAAAGGTATCGGTTTCATTCCACTGGCGGCTCTGGCCTGCGAGCGAGCCGGGCGATTCTGGATTGGTCAGGGCAAGCGGGATTTCGCCGAACGCTATCTGGAAAAGGCCTGGGTGGCTTACGCGGGTTGGGGGGCGAATCGCAAGCTCGACATGCTGGATGAGGAGTTTCCCTGGTTGGGCAGACACCAGCGGCAACTTCGTCCAGCCCCGGAACCCACCGCCGCGACTTGCTCACCTCAAAGCCTCGACGTCTCGGCGTTGATCAGAATGTCCCAGGCGATCGCCGGAGAGCTCAAACTCGACCGGCTGCTGGCGGTGTTGGTCGAAGTGCTCATCGAAGTGGCCGGTGCTCAGCGGGTGGTGTTGTTCCTCGCTGAGTCGGACGGGCTCAAGGTCGAGGCGTTCGGTGACGTCGAAGATGATGCACCGAAGTTGCTGCAGTCTCTGCCGGTCCACCTGGCCGAGGGATTTGCGCACTCGGTGGTGGACCTGGTCAGCCGGACCAGCCATGAGGTGGTGCTGGCGGATGCCGGCCGCGATCAACGACATGGCGGTGATCCGCATGTCAAAGCCAACGCTCCCAGGTCGCTGATGTGTATTCCCATCATTCAGCAGCGTGAGCAGACTGGACTGGTCTATCTCGAAAACCGGTTGGCAGCCGGGGTCTTTACCGAGAACCGTGTCCGCCTGGTCCGGGTTTTGGCCGCGCAGGCGGCTATCGCCATCAACAACGCGCTCATGTTCCGCACCATGGAACGAAAGGTTGACGAGCGTACTGCCGAGCTGGCCGAGGCCAGTCGCGCGGCGGTGAAGGCGCAAAGGGTGGCGGAAGCAGCGAACAAGGCAAAAAGTGATTTTCTGGCGAGCGTCAGCCATGAGCTGCGTACGCCACTCAATGCTGTCATCGGATTCTCGGATGTTCTGCAGGACCAACTCTTTGGTTCCCTGAACCGGAAACAGGCCGAGTATGTAGAGGACATCAACCGTTCCGGCCTGCATCTGCTGGATCTTATCGACGACATCCTGGAGTTGTCGAAGATCGAGGCAGGGCGAACGCAGCTTCAACCCGCCGAGGTCGACCTCTACGAGGTTCTCAACAGCGCGGTCACCCTGGTAGGCAGCAGAGCAGTGTCGGAAGACATCAATATCGTCATGGCAGTGGAGCGCTCCATCGGCAGCCTGGTGTGTGATGGTCGAAGGATCAAGCAGACAATCGTCAACCTGCTGATGAATGGCATCAAGTTCACACCCGCCGGTGGCCAAGTACGGCTCGATGCGAAGCGGGTGGGTAGCGACGTGGAAATCCAAGTGTCCGACACCGGTGTCGGGATAGTGCCGGAACACCTCGGGCATATTTTTGAGCCTTTCTACCAGGTGAAATCCGAACAAACGGGAGAGGGGGTGGGGACGGGTCTCGGTCTTGCGCTCAGCAAACAGCTGGTTGAGCTTCACGGAGGCAGCTTGTCCGTGTGTAGTGAGCGCGGCAGGGGCTCAACCTTCACGGTGGTCTTGCCGTGGCAGCAATGAAGCCAACCGCGGTTGTCGTCATCGAGGATGACGAGCGAAGTCGCAAGTTGCTAAGGGATGTGCTGGATGCCCATGGCTATGATACCAACGTGACCGACAACGCCGAGGAGGGTGTACGGCTTGTTCGCGAATTACGCCCGGCGCTGGTGTTGATGGACATACGCCTGCCGGGGATGGATGGCTTTGGGGCCATGGAATTATTACGGCAGGACCCGCTGACCCGGGAAATTCCGGTGGTGGCGGTGACGGCCTCTGCGATGCCTCAGGACCGCGATAGAATCATGGCGGGAGGGTTTCGGGCCTACGTATCGAAACCGGTCAGAATACGACAGCTGCTCTCCCTCATCCGACAGTTGGTGGAGAACGCGCGCTAGCGTAGGGGAGAGGTGTGACAACCATGGCGACCATACTGTTGGTTGATGATCTGCTCGACACGGTCAAGTTCGTGGTGGACCGGCTGCGTGCATCCGGCTACACCGTGGTTACCACGGATTCGGGACAGGCTGCGCTGGACCTCATCAACACCCAGGCACCGGATCTGGTGCTGTTGGATGTGGTCATGCCCGGCATGAACGGCTATCAGGTTTGTCGCGAGATCCGCGCCAATCCCGACACCGAGACGCTGCCGGTGGTGATGATCACGGCCCAGGAACCCGGGGAGGAGCGGGTGAAAGGGTTGGAGGCGGGGGCGGACGATTTCCTCACTACCCCCGTCAACTGGGCCGAGCTGCTTGCGCGGGTACGTTCCCTGTTGCGAATCAAGACCCTGCTCGACACCGTGAAAACCCAGGCAGTGCAACTGGAGGAGCTGAACAGGACTCTGGAAGTCCGGGTGAGCCGGCAGGTCGAGGAGATAGAACGGTTGAATCGACTCAGGCGCTTTCTTTCACCCGCAGTCGCTGAGATTGTTGTTGCCAACGACGAGGCTTACCTCAAAAGCCACCGTCGCGAGATCGCACCGGTCTGTTGTGATCTTCGCGGGTTCACCGCCTTCAGTGAGGTGGCGGATCCCGAGGACTGCATCGATGTCCTGCGTGAGTACCACCGGGTCGTTGGTCATCTGGTGACCGAGTACAACGGCACCATTGATCACTTTGCCGGTGACGGGATCATGTTTTTCCTCAATGATCCGGTGCCCTGCGATCAGCCCTGTCGACGCGCGGTGCAGTTGGCGCTGGCAATACGTGACCGCGTGGAGTTGCTCGTTGACGGTTGGAAGAGGCACGGTCACGAGTTGGGATTCGGTGTGGGTGTCGCGTTGGGATTCGCCACCATCGGCATGGTAGGTTTCGAGGGTCGCTATGATTATGCCGCCACCGGCCGGCCCATGAACCTGGCGGCGAGATTGTGCAGTCGGGCAAAAGACCGTCAGGTGCTGGTTTCGCAACGGGTTCACACGGTGCTTGGCGGGGATCTCCAGTCAGAGTTTCTTGGTGAAATCCAGTACAAGGGGGTTCAGCGGCCGGTGCCCACCTACAACGTACTGGGGCTCGCCTGAACCGCGCTGGCCGCTAAGGAGATTGCTCGTCACTCAGGTGTTCCCGCAACCAGGCCAGGGTTTCGTTCCACCACTGCACGTTGGCCTGGGGTAGGTCGATGCGGTGTCCCAGCAATGGAAAAAGCAACAGCCTTGAAGTTCCACCCCGGGACTGCAGGAATCGGTGCAGCAGCAGGCTCTGGGTCCAGGGTACGCGCAAGTCGTACAGGCCGTGGGAAATCAGCGTTGGCGGGTAGCTGACTGAACTCGACCCGGCGATGGGACTCACTTGCTTGAGTTCGTTCCAGTTTTCCCATGGTGGCTGTTGTTTTCCGGCGGCGTCCGACCTGTCGGGTGACGCCAGGGTTTCGCCCGCGGAAGGCGAGAAATTGTCCTCCTGCACCCAGTATGCGTCCGCGGTGTAGTAGTAGTTGATCACATCGTAGATGCCGGCGTGCACCACTGCGGCGGCATAGCTGAAACCGTCGCGCTCCGGGTCGTGATCCTTCAGCACGCGCATGGCCAGATAGCCGCCATAAGAACCGCCTACCAGCCCCACTCTTGCACCCTTTCTCCTGTCGACGTTCGGGATCTCTTTCTTCATTTGGTTGAGCACGTACTTGGTAGCTCTGGAGATGTCTACACTTGGGGCAGCCCAATTTCCCAATACCGAGGCCGCGGCCATCTCCCCGCCTTCCTGACCCGTGGAGCCCCGATAATTGACGGCGGCGACCACGTAACCTTTCGAGGCCAGCAGTGCGGCATTGAAGCGGAAGTGGAACTCGTCCCGCCACGAACCGTTGGGGCCACCGTGGATCATGTGCACCAGTGGCAACTCCTGCTGATACGCTTCCCTGGCGCTTTCCGGACTGAGCACAAACATTTGGATCTTGGGGCCCGGTGATTCGACCGACAAGTCCTCGGGAATCTCGGCTTCCACGACACGGGGCCAACGGATACGTTTCCGAAGTTCCGCGTTGAGCAGTGATTGCCAGTGCTCAGGTTGACCCGATGTGTCGCGGCGGTTGGTATGCAGCTCGGGTGGTGAATCAAAACCACTCTCGATGTGGGCGGTCCAGCGGGCGTCTCCTGTTCCTCCGGCGCTGAACTGGTGTATCGAATGAATCGATTTGACCCGGAACACCTCCTCGCTCTCACCCGCACCACCGAGCCGAATTTCATCCAGGCGCAGCCTTCCGTCGACCTCATGGGTCACCATCACCCTGTCGTTGCCGGCGAAACTCCAGGACCAGGGGCAAAATTGCTGATTGTTCCCTGCCTGCATGCTGGAAGATGTCCCGTCGCGCACGGTGAGCGTCTCGACCGCGCTGGCCTCACTTGTCCTCTGCGCAGCCTCGAACGGAGTCGGTGTCGCCAGAGTGAGCAGCTTGAGTTCGGGGAAGTCTGCTCTGAGAGCGCTGAACTGCTTCTCAGCGTAGATCAGACGACTGCCGTCGGGTGAGTAGCGCGGGCCGTAATCGTCAAATGCATTGTTGGTAGTAAGATTTTCCAGGTGACCCGCCTCCACGATGAGCCTGAAAATGTCCAGATTCACCCTTTGACGGGGATCCTCTTTTCCGTTCGATTGGTTACTGGCGGCATAGGCGAGTTCGGAACCATCTGTGCTGACATCCCAGCAGTCCCAGGTGCCGGTGACGAAATCGAAAAAAGGCTGACGGGTGCCGAGTACATCGTACACTTTGCCCGGGTCCCGGGGGTCGATACGGAGAATTCGCCAGTTGCGCAGCGGCAGGCGCAGGTCGTTCCACCAGCCCACCAGTGCATCGTCATAGGCCAGATGGCAATAGCCCGCCATATCTTCGGGGGTCGCCGCCGCCATGAAATAGACCCATTCGGTATCTTGCGCACCTGCGCCTGGTCCCCATCTCCACTTGGGCGCCCAGGGATGGGTGCTCAAGGAGGTGAGCCGCTCACTGTTGGCGCCGTCGGAATCCATCAGGTAAAGCTGGTACACCTCCGCGGGGGTAGCCCGTGCCCGGCACAGGAGCCGTCTGGAGCCTTGCTTCGGGCACCACACCGGGGTGTCCGCCTCGATAGCCGGATCGGTGATGGGTCGGAGCTCGGCCAGTGCGTCGATTGGACCCACATAGATTCGTTTCTGGACGACGTAGGTGTCAGGCGTGTAGCTGCTGATCGTGACGGCAACGGTCGTTCCGTCCGGAGACACCACCGGCTGCAGAGGACGTTTGACTGCCCACAGATCCTCCGGCTCGAGTTCTCCTGGTCCGGGTTCCAAACTCATGCTGTCAAGATCGACGGCCTGGCCTTGCCGGACCATGCCGTCCATGAGTTGGTTGGATTTCAGTTCCAACACTCTGATCTGCTCTCGCAGCCGGGCGATGGCCAGCGCATTCTGGAGCCTGTGGGTGGCGCCGCTGATGTCGTGACCCAGTGCGGGTGCTGCCCGTGTCAGGGCCGCCATATTGGTCCCCACACCCACGCCCACACCCACACCGACACCCACACCCACACCCACGCCC
>CBDVAK010000121.1:0-9973 GCA_965371945.1 uncultured Candidatus Competibacteraceae bacterium | reverse complement strand
CCGGCGCGTCAAGATCCATCATCGAAACTAAATCCTTGAATGATTTTGGGTTTGAAACCGTTATCGATAGTGGTGACCAGCCACCCCGTAGCACGGCCTGATCCGCCAGCAGCTGCAGCCAGGACATGCGTCGACTGCAAAGCCGGTTCCCCGGCTCTGGCACAAGCCGCGCGCGCTTACGAGGCGGCGCTGAGCATCGCGAGCAGGCTTGCGGATGGCTACTCCAGGTTCGCGACCGAGCTACGATCTGCGTGGCAACGGGTCCCCATCCACCTCACAGGCCTGCAGCGCACGGCGCAGGCGCTCCGAACGGTCGCCATTCGGTAGGCCGCGCAGACCGATGGTTGTTCCTAGTTCGCCTCGATCATTGATCGACAAACTCATAGCAAAGTGGGGCGACGATCCGGACCTGGCCGGGCGCTAGTTGCACCAGCCCGTGGGGCACAAGGTGGCCGAGACAAACCAGTGACTCGGAGGGCGGCACCCGTACATGCACGACACCCCGCGCGGGATCGGCCTCGATCTGCGCGATGGATTCCCGCGCCCGGGAGGGGTAGATACGCAGCAGGCCATGACAAGAGGCTGGGTTGCCACCCACATCCGATATACAGGTGATCAGCGCAACATCGCAGCCCTCGATGTCCCGATGCAGCCCTAGAAAATGATCTGGCGAGCGG
Source organism: uncultured Candidatus Competibacteraceae bacterium (assembly GCA_965371945.1). GTDB lineage: Bacteria > Pseudomonadota > Gammaproteobacteria > Competibacterales > JAHEDQ01 > CBDVAK01. The sequence continues at coordinate 9,296 of CBDVAK010000121.1, read as the reverse complement.
TAGTACGAGTAACTGCCCTGCTCCCCCAGCGGAGCGCACCGACGCCCGGTAACCTGGTCCAGAAACGCTCTTGTTGATGCAGCGTGGAACAGGTCCCGCAGTACAGGGCCACCGGGCGCACTCTCCAGCCAGCGCGACGGATCACCCGCTTCCGCATCTGCGGGGTCACGGTCTTCTGCTCGTGCCTCCTGGGCGAACTGGTGACACTGGCAAGCTTCGGCCTGCAAATGCCCGAGCTGATGCGGGTCGATCAATCCGCACAGTAACGCGCCGCCAGCGCGGCCGATCATAGAGGATCGAGAAACCGCGTAAAACATCGCCTGTCTATGGCATTCCCGGACCGAAATCCAACGGTTCGGAGAATGTGATCGTGTGGATGAGCGCTGCCACTGCCGGTTCCAGAGTGGACAAGGGCAGTTCGCGGCTATCTCCCCCGGTGGTTACGCTGGTGGCTGGACCCTTGCCAGTGACCTGAAGCCGGACTCCGAAGATGGTTTCGAACTGTTCCGGAGTGCCGGAAATCGAGTACATCATGCTGGAAGCAGCGCTGACCTCGAGCCCTTTGTCGGCGAAATATCGTGCGGTGCGCTCGATGTCCGCGGGGGCAGCCTCCATCTTGTCGATGTTGGAGGCGGTAATCGGTTCATCAATCCTGGCGCCGCTGGCGGGCTTGATCCAGACGATGGCCGACAGCATCGTTGTCTCATTCATGTTGTGAGGCTCCTGGCTGACAGCCATGTGACAGCAGACTGCCCAAATTGCGAATATGGATATCATGTCACTGCAACCGCGGGTGGCACCTTGTTGCCCGGGCGACCAGGCATCGCGACATTCGCTACCGGGATCACCTCGAGCGGACGCTGCACAGCGTCTATACGTGGCGGGGTGTGAACCGCGAGACTCAGGCAGCGACCCTGTCGGGAAATCATAATTTGCTGCCCGAGACACCACTCGAGAAAAGCGTTCACCTGGTCATTCGAGGCGCCCCGGGAAGCAGCCAGTTCCTGCAACCTGCTCCTTGACCGCGCCCGATCGCAACTGAGATACAGGGCGCCCTTCCAGCCTGCCAGAGCATACGAGTGACGCCTGTCGGGATCGCGTTGATCGAGAATTATGGCTCGGTCGGCCAGCCTTTCCACCACCCACAGGCCGCCTGCATCCCTTTGCTGCCAACGTTGCACCTGTTCCACGACCGGGGCCGCGAATTTCTCGGGATCCCGCCCGTTATCCATGTCGTAGTCGAAGTAACAGGCGATCCGATTGAGCGTATCCTGCTCGAAGGGGTACAAGAATCGATAGGGCGCCATGGACCGTACATTGACGATCCCGTAACGCCCCGGGTTGTTGAAATATGGGCTGAAGCGGTCCAGCCGCACCGGACCGAGTCCGCTGGGCGGGGTCAGAAAATCAATGGCCTCGATCATCTCCGCTGTTTCCACATAGTCCTGGTTTGTCTCCCCCGGAAAACCGTACAGCAGGTTCCATTCGGGGTGCACCCCGTACTCCATACACCACTTGAGCAATTGCACGTTCTGCAGTGCGCTGGTGCCCTTGCCCATCAGCCCCAGTATGTGGTCGCTGAGACTTTCGATACCGGGCTGAACCGTCACCACACCCGCGTCACGCAACATCCGGACCTGCTCGCGCCGCAAATTGGCCTTGATCTCGTAGAACAATGAGACATCCAGGTTCTGTTCGATCAGCATTGGAAACAGGCTGCGGAAGTAGCCCATGTCGAGAATGTTGTCGACAACCTCAAAGCTACCCGATCCGAACCTGGATTGAAGATGGTGGATCTCTTTGACCACCCGACCCGCGCTCTTACTCCGGAATGCCATGGAATGGCCGTTCAGACCACAGAATGTGCAGTGAGACTTGGCGCCCCACCAACATCCCCGCGAAGTTTCCAGCAGCAGGACCGGATCGATGCCGGTGGCGCTGGCTGACTGTTCCAGATCCCTGAAATAGTCGTCGAACATCGGGTAGGGCAGTCGGTCGAGATCGACCACCGGCGCCGCCGGTGCGAAAATCCGTGACGCTCCCCCGGCTCGGTACACGACCCCGGGAATTCTGCTCAAGCGGTCGGCCGATCCATCCAGTGCCTCGATCAGAGTTGGAAAAGAGTCATCGGCTTCCCCGCAACAGGCGTAATCAACAAACTCGAAGCGCTCATGCAGCGCCAATCCCATCTCGCCTTCCCAGTTGGCGCCACCGAACACAATCAGCAGATGTGGATAGCGCGCCTTCAGCTGCTTCGCAAACGCGAGCGAGGCGAGATTTTGGGTGAACGTGGAGGTGAAACCGACCACATCGTAACGCCGCCAGTCTATGGATTGCAGACAATGATCCAGGAACGGTTGACAGTGGGCGCGTACCCGCAACAAGCGGGTGAGCGCATCGCCACCGAGCCGCCAGGTGCCGCTCAGGATCTGGTCATGGTATCCCTGGTCGGCGTCGGGATCCGGGCCGTGAAGTGCCTCGGCGAATACCCAGTCGCCGGCAAACGCCGTGTAGGGCAATTCATCGTTGACCCACAGATAGTCGTCGATCCCGATGACATCCGCAAACGTGAACGCGAGATAGCGGATGTCGCAGGGGATGGCCCGCCGCTTGAGTTCTGCCTGCAACAGACTGAGCCCAAGCGAGGGCCTTTCGAGCCCCACGAACGGCATGCTGACCAGGAGCACCCTCACCTGCATTCCTCACTCGCAGCCTACGCCAACTGACCGATCGCGGGGACCTCGTTACAACTCGTCGATTTCACCACGCCGGATCATGTCTTCCAGAGCGGCGACGTCCTCCTCGGTGAGATCCGAGCCCATGTCCGCGTCGTCCTCCTGCAGGGTTCTCGAGCGGGCAACGACCGGTCCCACAGGCCGGATCGGCTGTATGGGTCGCACCGGCTGTACCGGACGGATGGGCTGTATGGGCCGCACGGGCTGTACAGGCTGAATTGGACCGATGGGCTGCACCGGTCGTACCGGCCTGATGGTGAGACGGCAGCGCAACCTGGCCACCATCACCGCCCGGTATGCATCCACCAGTCCGTGACCGGTGGCCAGATCGTAGCCAGTCGCGGCGGTATTGCCGTGCGCGTTGGTACCCACGGTCACGTCCCGGGCGGTTCTGTTGAGGATGTTTTTTACCTCCACAGGGGTGAGTCGCGGGCAAGCCTGCTTGATGAGCGCGCACACACCGGCAATCTGCGGGGCGGCAGCCGAGGTGCCACTGAATACCGCCCAGCCATCGTCCGGCGCCGTCTCATCACCAAATGGCGATGTCGCACCCGGGCTCCGATAGTGATTGGCGCCGCTGTTGCTATTGCCGACATCGATGTCATCACCGGGTTCCAGGGGAAGCATGATGTACATGGCGCCGGGATTTCCAGACACCGGGGCCCGCATGCCCACCAGCCCGGACACATCGGGTACGTTACGCCCCGCATAAATGTTGCTGGCGAACCCGCTGGAGTAGCTGGACGCCTGCATACTGCCATCCTCTTCCATATACACGCCGCCAGCGGAGATGACATCCGGATGCTGGCCCGGAAATCCCCAGTGCCCGTTGCCAGCCGAGAAAACCACGATGATGCCGCGCGCCACCGCCGCCGAGATCGCGGCAGCCATGGTCTGCTGAGCCGCCGACAGAGGTCCGAAGCGCTTGCTGGATCCCCAACTGTTGCTGATGATGTCAGGGCCAAGCGCCACGGCAACATTGAAAGCACCGGTCGTGTTGACGAAGTTCATCTTCACCATGGTGAAGTTGATGTCCGGCGCGGCGGCGAAGGCATTGGCCGACTCACCGGTACCGTGACCACTCTCGTCAGTGTTGGGACTGCTGGCACCGGGACCCAGCACTACTGGAGCCGCCCGGTAGCCGCGCTGGGTGAAATACGGATGCCGGTACCAGCCCGAGTCACACATGACCAGGTTGACACGCCGCCCGGTCCTGTTTCCCCGGTGAGCCCGATCCGCATTCAGCGCCAGGGAGACATCCGCCGGGACACGCAGATGCCAGTAGCTGCGCGGAGGAGCGAAAGCATTCGGGGCCATATAGTAATATGGTTCCTCGATCGCGATACCTTCGAGGACATTGCTCAGCTTGCTCTTGCCGACTCCGACATAGCCCGGTGTGTCGTTGTCCTTGCTGTCGATGAATGTTGCCTCGTCCTCCGTGGCATTTTCCTTGATGACCGACCTTTCCTCGGTATAGAGCTTGGTCTCGAAAACCTCCTCGAAGAGTTTGGGTGGGCCGGCAATGTTGATGCTGCAGTCGCCTACGTTGAGCACCTCGAAACCTGCCGCCTGCAACTCGGAAACCGCGTTGCGGGTGATGGCATCCTCCGATGTGTAATCACCCACGTCCTGCGAGCTGACCGGGGTCATCTGCTCGAACAGCGAACGGCCGCCAATGGACAGGGGGGACGCCTGCGCAAAAATGCGCTCTGGCATCTTGGGGGACTTTTTCTTGCCTCTACGACTCTTGGGGGAAGCCATGAGTATTCCTCTTGGAGGATGGAAGAGCTTTGAGTATAGAAGATCCTATGACGCGTGCATTTCTCCTTACAGCGGGTTCCAGCCCGGTTCGTCCCGCCGGCATTGTGGCGCCGGGTCGTCTAGACTTCTACGAATCCGTTCGTAGAGGTGGACGTCTATGCAAGCGCAGCATACTGACATTGGGGTCAAGTCGACCAACAGCCTTGCTCACCTCGTGCAACTAGGGTGGATAGCCTCGCTCAGTCTGGTTGCAATGGTGGTCGGTCTGTCACTCTACTCGGCCCTGCGGTTTCACGATCGCGTCGATGACATCGTCGACAGTACCGCCCTGTCCCGTGACCAGTTGTTTACGGCGTTGCAAAGCGTTTTGCCAGAATTGAAACGAGACACAAACGCCGAAGAGAAGAATGGATTTCCCAATTTGTGCCCGCCTGAGGGGCCGATCAGTGGGCCCCGGGTCCAGGCAACCAACGAAAATCGGCCCTCTGATGCCGATGCGAAAGATGCCGCTACCGTCCTCTCTACCCGCGGCACGGTCGTTTCCCGCGCCTCTAAGCTGGCCTGCTGGCTCGACAAGCGGCTGCCGGCTGATCACAAACTTGACGACGACAAATTGATTCGTGTTGCGCAAGACTACTTGGTCTTGCGCGATAGCTGGGACGGTGTTTTCGGTATCCACTGGGTTCCCAGGCTGACCGCCTATCTGGGACTGTTGTCGCGTCATGCACTGACCCAGATTCTGGTGCTGGTGATGGGCGCAGCCGGCAGCCTCATCTATATCACCCGGCACCTGCTCAAGGCGGCAATACAGGGAACCCGGATGACCGCCGAACCGGACCGTCCGACTTCCTGGTATGTTTTTCGACCGTTTTTCGGGATGGTGGTGGCGTTCACGGTGTATCTGATGCTCAAGTCGGGTCAGTTCACGCTTACCGTGGTGGAAGGCGATGACGGTGGTCAGCTCAACCTGTTCGCTGTCAGCCTGCTTTCTTTTGTTTCCGGGCTGTTGTCGTGGGATGCGCTGGCGATGATCGAATCCTGGGGAGGCGCCCTATTCAAGCGCTATACCCGCCGCGACCTGTGGCCTACGGGGCTTCGCCATGCCCTCGAGAACGAGGACAAGACACCCGCCGATCTGGCCAGTCAGGTCGGTGTGAGCGTGGTACAGGTGGATCGCTGGCTGACGCACCGTGACAAGGTGCGACCGGAAATGCAGGATCGGATTCTATCCTGGCTGGAGGTGCCCAGCGCAGCGGTATTTTCCGACAAGAAGCCGCTGAATCCGGTCAAGCCCAGAACACGTCCGGCGAGAAAGCTGGTATCGGTGCTGGTACAACTCGACGTGACCCCTAAGCAGCTCGCTAAGCGGCTTTACACGGATGAACGGCAGGTTGCTGACTGGTGTGAACTGAAAGAAACCGTGACACCCGACCAACAGGATCGGATCGCAAACGCATTGGGCATGGCGACCTCCGAGGTGTTTCCCGCGCAGGAGTTGTGGGGCGCGGGCTTGCAAAACGCGCTTCACGAAGTCGGACTGGATGCCGGCAAACTGGCCCACACACTGGGTCTCGCCGACAGCCTGGTCACCGAGTGGGTTGAGGAGAAAGAGCGCGTCCCTGACAAAAAACAACACTGGATCGCCAACTATCTGCATATACGTGAGGCCTTGCTGTTTTCCGAAATCAAGTCGACCGAGTCCAGCGAAACCGAGCCACCACCCAGGCCAGCGGAGGAACCTGACCACGACTGACAGATCGGCCACTCGACGAGCGCAGGGGTCGGCCCCGGTTGCTCACCTACGCCGACGGGACTGCAATGCCTGGGCGCTGAATAGCAGGGTCAACGAAATGGCGAGTACTACGGTGGCGATGGCATTGATCTCCGGCGTCACGCCGCGGCGGATGGAGGAGAACACGTAGATCGGCAGGGTGGTATCGGCGCCGGCGACAAAGAAGGCAATCACGAAATCGTCGAAGCTGAATGTAAAGCTGAGTAGGAAGCCGGCAACCAGCGCCGGCAGGATCTGTGGCAACGTGACCTGCACGAAGGTACGCCAAGGTGTGGCGTAGAGATCTGCCGATGCCTCGATAAGCGCCCGGTCCATGCCCTGGATGCGGGCGCGCACGATAACGATGACCAGTGCCATGGTGAACAGGGTGTGAGCGGCGATGACCGAGCCCAGCCCCATGCTGAGTCTCGGTGTGGCGCCCAGAAACGCCGGCCATATCGATTCGATCAGCGGGTTCAATACCCCGAACACACTCACCAGCGCAACCAGAGTGGCGATCCCGATGACAATGCCGGGGATGATAATGGCGGTGTAGGTCAGGCCGTCGAAAATCACCCGTGCCAGACCCCGCACACGCTGCAGTGCCAGCGCCGCCATGGTGCCCATCAGCGTGGCCAGTACCGCAGTCGTGAGCCCGATGAGCACGCTGTTGCCGAGCGCTTCCATGATAAAGGGGTTGGCGAACGCGCGACCATACCACTTGGCTGAACAGCAGATGAAATCGCTGGCGTGACGCCCAGCGTTGAAGCTGAACAGCACGATGAGCGCGATGGGGGCGTACAGGAAGAAGTAGATGACCGCCGCGTATCCGCGCATGCCGGGGCCCTCAGACCAGCGAGACGTTGCGCCGCTGGCGACCACGGGCCAGCAGCGACAGATAGAGGGTGACGGCGATGAGCATGATCACCACCAGGGTGATGGCGACCGCCGAGCCATAGGGCCAGTTGCGTGACTGCAGAAACAGGTCCACCAGTGCGTTGCCAACGAAAAACACCTTGCCCCCGCCGAGTATCGCAGGAATCAGGTACTCGCCCATGAGCAGGATGAACACCAGCAGCGAGCCGGTCACGATGCCCGGCAGAGACAGCGGCAGGGTCACCTGCAGGAACGAACGCAAGGGGCTGGCGCCCAGGTCTCCGGAGGCCTCCAGCAGTCGCTTGTCCAAGGCCTCGAGACTCACATAGATGGGGAACACCATCAGTGGCAGATAGCCGTAGACGATTCCCACCAGTACCGCGAAAGGCGTGTTGATGAGCCGCAGGTCCTCGATACCGAGTTGTGCAAGCAGGGCCGGAATACCGCGCCCTCCGAGGATGAAGATCCAGGCATAGGTACGGATCAGAAAACTGGTCCAAAAGGGCACGATCACCAGTGCCAGCAACAGCGGCCGTGCGCGGGCGCCGGCGCGCACCGCCAGATAGTAGGCCAGCGGGTAACCAAACAGCAGGCATAACGCGGTCCCCAATGGTGCCAGCGTCATCGTATTGGTAAAGGCCTTGAGCCGGGCCGGCAGGTTGGCGTAATTGGCCAGGGTGAAGGCCGGCTGGTAGCCTCCCGCCGGCCCCCGCTCGCCGAAGCTGAACACCAGGATCACCACCAGCGGCATCACCAGCAGCAGCAGGAACCACAAGGTGGTGGGGAGCAGCAGCATCGCCGTCACGGCGTGGTGACGGCGATGCACCGCGCGGGGCCCGTCAGCGACCAAATCCAGGTCTCAGGCGGCCTTGAAACGAGCCAGGATCTCTGCCCGTAACGGGTTGGTGAGGGTGGCGGCAGCGCCAAATTCCAGCGGCTCGAGCAGTTCCGCGGCGGGATACATGATGGGATCGTTGAGTAACTCCGCCGGCAACAGCTCGTTGGTGCGGCTGTCGGCACTGGGATAGCCGTGAGCCATGACCTCACGCGCATTGACCTTCGGGTCGAGCAGGAAGTTGATCAACGCGTAGGCGGCCTCGGGGTGTGGCGCGCCCTTGGGAATGGCGTAAAAATCGCTCCAGATCTCACCCCCTTCGCGACCCAGCACATAGACCATTTCGGGCATGTCGCGGTGCAGTTGCAGGCCGTCACCGGTCCAGCACATCGACATCCAGGCATCGCCACTGCGCATGGAAGGCTGATAGTCGCTGTTGATGGCGAACAAATGCGGTTTGGCTGCCAGCAGCAACTCCTCGGCTTCGGCCATCTCGGCCGGGTCCACCGAATTGAAGGAGTAGCCGAAGTATTTCAGGGCATTGCCGATGGTGGTGAGCTGGTAGTCGTGGACCATGGTGCGACCGGTGGCCGGTCCCATGGTGAGATCCCAGAATTCCTTCCAAGTGGTGGGCTCACCGGTCACCTTGGCCGAGTTGAGCACGTAGCCCGTGGTACCCCAGTTCTTGGGTACGGCGTACACGGTGTCGTCGACCGTGCCCGGCGAAACGAAGCGTTGCTCGTAGGCCGAGGGCACGAAGTTGGGCAGCTTGGCCAGCTCCAGAGGTTCGATAAGGTCCAGGTCAACATAGGTGGTGATGGTGTAGTTGGTAGGCACGAATACGTCCCAACTGCTACCGCCGGCCTGCAGCTTTGCAAGCATCTCCTCGTTGGACCCAAACACGTTGACCTGGGTGCGAACGCCGGTTTCCTCGGCAAATACCTCGAAATTCTCGGGATCATGATAGTTGGGCCAGGTCGCCAGAACCACACGGTCGCCCAACTCCGCGGCCTGTACCCGACGGCTCACCAGCAGGCCTGGGACATTGGCCGCCATCACCGAGCTTGCCAACCCGAGACCACTCAGCCCCAGAAATTCGCGCCGGCTCAAAGTGCCGGTCTTACGGTAACGCCACAACAGTTTCATGAAGGTCTTGCGGTCGATTGGCTTGGTCATCTCGTTTCCCCTCTGGCTTGGTTGCAAGCGCTCTTACTATGGTAGCGGCTACAGGGCATGCGCGCAGACCGTCTGCGTGGCCATCAATCGTTTTCCAGGGCCAGGCCGGCCTCCTCACGCCAGCTGATGAAGACCCGGTCCC
>CBDVAK010000120.1:0-9973 GCA_965371945.1 uncultured Candidatus Competibacteraceae bacterium | reverse complement strand
TGTGATTCAGTCTAATGCGGGCCTACCCGTCGATCCAGTCTGCATGTGCAGGGGCTCACTATGCAGCCGGAGAAAGTCGGGTCGGGGTGCCTGACCGGTAAATGGTGAGGCATCCCGACCCGCTACAAAAGATCCGGGTAGCACCCGGCCAGCTCGGCCTTCTGCCGTGTCAATGCATAGATCAGATCCAGGGTCGGTGTCGCCGTCGCGGTCAACCGACCGAGCTCGCATACGGCACCGAGTATGGTCTCCAACTCGATCGGTCTGCCCTGCTCGAAATCCTGCAGCATCGAGGTCCTGAAGTCCTCGACCGCCCCCCACCGACGCCAACGCGCCTCGATGTCGGTGTGTACCGTAACCCCGCTGCCGGCGGCCACCGCACACACTTCGGCCACCATGGCGCGTCCCAGCGCGCTCACCCGCGGATCCGCGAACAACTGGTTCATGAGCGCACCGGTCAACACCGATACCGGATTGACGAAGGCGTTGCCCCACAGCTTTTCCCAGATTGCGTGACGGATATCCGTGCTCTCCCGGACCCGAAAACCGGCACTGGCCAACGCCCTCGAGGCCACGCCCGACAGTGCTGTACTGCCGGGGTCCACCGCACCCAGCACCAGGGTACGGGGTCCGACATTCAGATAGTGGCCCGGCCGGGGGCATGAAGCAGCGATATAGACCGAACAACCGACCAGCTGTCTGGCCGGCAGTGCCTTGTCGATCCGCCCGCCCGGGTCGATGCTGGCCAGATCGCGACCCGCCAGCGGACCCAAAAGCCCCTTGCAATACCACCAGGGCAGACCATTGAGCATCGGCACCACGACAGTATCCGGTCCGATCAGCGGAGTCAGCCGTGGGATTGCGGCAGCCAGATGATAGGCTTTGACCGCGATCAGCAGCAGATCCTGAACTCCGGCACTCTCGGTGTCATCCGAAGACAGCACCCGTAACCTTTGCCGGTACTCGCGGCCGTGATCCCGGCAATGAGCCGGACCATCGCGCAGTGCTTCAAGCACCCTGCCGCGGGCGACCACCAATGGATCGTGCCCGGTTTCCGCCAGCTTCACAGCCACCACACCGCCAATTGCCCCGGCGCCGAATACACATACCCGCACCGGGTTCCCTTCCCGCGTTACCCGGGTGGTGGCAGCCCCCGAATCGACCGCATTCATCCGCGCCTTCGCCTCCTCACCGCTGGTGACTGTTAGGTGCCCACCTGTCCGCCATACAGATCCACCGGTAAAGAAAAGCATAGGCCAGCTTCACCACCGCCGCGAACTCACCTCTGACTGTGAAATCTCACAAGCATTTGGAGCCGAGGATCTTCGGCGCTACACTGCGATCCGGACAGTGACTACCGCCTTCACGGCGCGGAGATTCATTTGCAAACCACCCTGCAGCCAACCTTGGTGGAGCGCGCGCTGCGCGTGTTTACCGATATCCGCGCTGGTGAAGGCGCCACCGCGCTGATGTTGTTCGCCAACGTCTTTCTGATCCTGTGCGCTTACTATTTCATCAAGCCACTACGCGAAGGCTGGATCGCGGTTTCCGACATCAGTGGTCTGTCGAAGATGGAGGTCAAGGCTTATTCAAGCTTCGGACAGAGTTTGTTGCTGCTGCCGATCGTCTGGTGGTACGGGCGCCTTTCCGAGCATTTGAGCCGCAACCGGTTGATCACCGGGGCCCTGCTTTTCTGTATGTCCAATATGGTGGTGTTCTGGTTTCTTCAGCCGGGCTTCTTCATCAAGGTCTTGCCGGTCACCGGAATTCTGTTCTACCTGTGGGTCGGCATGTTCGGCGTATTCGTGGTGGCCCAGTTCTTCACCTTTGCCGCGGATATCTACCACGATGGTCGTGGTGATCGACTGCTGCCGCTGATCGCGCTGGGCGCCACCTCGGGGGCGGCACTGGGGTCATGGATCACTACGGGGGTGATTGAATGGGGAGGATTCGGCAGCGAGTGGCTGTTGATCATCGCTCTGATCCCGTTGAGCCTCTCGCTTGTGCTGACCCGGCTGGTGGATGCGCGCGAGCGGCCAGCCGTCATCGAGCATGCCGACAGCGGCGATCGCAGCCACGAGGGCAGCGCGCTCAAGGTGGTGCTGTCGAATCGTTTTTTGCTGGCGACCGCCATCGTCACGCTGCTGCTGAGTTGGGTCAACACCAACGGCGAGAACCTGCTGTTTCGGGTGGTGCAGGAATCCTTGCAAGGCAGCGCCGCGCAACTGGGTATCACCACGCCGGAGGACCTGCTCGTTTTCACCCGTGACGGCACCGCTGCTTTTTATGGCAATTTCTATTTCTGGGTCAACGTGGTGGCGCTGTTGCTGCAGGGCTTCGTCGCGGCCAGGTTGCTCCGCTACGGCGGCTTTGGCGTATTACTGATGATGATGCCCGTGGTCGCCCTGTTTTCCTACGCCGTGATGGCTCTGATCCCGGTGCTGATCATCGTCAAGATCATGAAGATCGCGGAAAACGCCACCGACTATTCAATCAACAATACGGCCCGGCATGTGTTGTGGGTTCCCGTCAGGGCAGAGATCAAATACAAGGGCAAACCAACCATCGACACGCTGTTCGTGCGCATCGGTGACGGTATCGCCGCGCTGACCGTGCTGATCGGGGTACAGGTGCTGGATCTGCCGATCAGCGCCTACTTCATCCTCAACGTCGGGCTGGTGCTGGTGTGGTTCGGTTTTGCGATGATAGTCATCCGTGAACACCGGCGGCTCAGCGAACGCAACCAACTGCAACTGGCTGGTGCCTCCTAGGAGGCTGCGCGAGAACAGCCTCCGAGTTCTACTTTCGATTTTTAACCCGACAGGTGCTTGGCGAGATAACGCACGCAGGCATCCACGCTGCTCAGCTGCAGATAGTCGTTGTCCGGCACCTCGATACCGGTACGACGATGCAGCGCGGTGACGAAATTGAGCATGTCCATGGAATCCATATCCACCTGATCGCGAAACTCGACGTCGGGTTCGAGACTGATGGGGTCGATCTCCGGGGCGATCTCCATCAGGCTCGCCACTACCGCGCTGTGAATCTGTTCAGTGTCCATATCAACTCCCTGTTGGTTGCACCGCATTCAACCATGCTTCGGGCCTCTGCAAGCCATCCGAGATAGCCGCCAGAAACTGCCCACCACGCCGGCCATCGCTGACCCTGTGATCCGCGGCCAGGCTGATGTTTATCAGCGGTCTCGGGATCACCTCCCCGTCAATCACCCAGGGCCGCTCAACCACGGCACCAAAGCCGACGATTGCCACCTGTGGCGGGTAGATGACCGGCAATAGCGTTTCCACACCGCACTCACCCAGGCTGCTGACCGTGATGGTGGGGTCGGACAACTCCGAGCTGCGCAAACGGCCGGTGCGGGCTCGCTGTACCAGGTCCCGGAACGCGGCCATCAGATCGTCGACCCCCCTGTCACCGGCGTGGCGCACAGCCGGGGCCACCAGACCGCCACCACGCAGCGCGATAGCCATGCCGACATGGGTTCCCTCGGAGTGCTGAAAGCGCTCCTGCAGGTAGAAACCGCTGAACTCAGGAAATTCGCACACGGCCCGCGTCGTGGCTTTGATCAACAGCACTGCCAGCAGCAGACGCTCGGCGGGCGCACGCCCGGCATTGGTCTGCGTCAGCCAGTCCACTGCCGTGCGCATGTCCGCGGTCGTGGTCAGATAATAATGTGGGATCTCGCGCTTTGAACGTGCCATGGCAGCAGCGATGGCGTCACGCATCGCAGCGAGGTCGGCTGCAATCCTGGTCGCCGATCGCGTCGGTTCGGGGCCGGACTTCGATCTGGAACGACCGGCGAGTTCTACATCAGCCAGTGTGACCACGCCGCCGGCACCGCTTCCAGTCAACGTAGCCGAATTCACCCCCAGTTCGGCAGCGCGCCTGCGCGCGGCCGGAGACACCGCGACACGCCCGGCACCCACTCGATGATCCCCGCGCCCAGATGCGGGGGCTTCCGCAGGTGACACAGGTGCGGAGGCGGCCGCGGATACATTCACCTGATCCACACGCGCCAAAGCGGCGCCAACCGGAACTTCGGTGCCCGGCTCCACCAGCAGCGCTCCGACCACGCCGTCGACAAAGATCTCGATGTCGATTGCGCCTTTGACCGTCTCAACTACTGCCACCACAGCGCCGCGATGGACCGGGTCACCGGGCTTGACCAGCCACTCCAGCAGCGTCCCGGCCTCCATGTCAGAGCCCAGGGACGGCATCAGGAAGTCAACCACCAGATCGTCCCAACATGGTCCTGAGCGTTGAAACGATCTTTTCCGGCTGTGGAATAGCGGCCTGCTCCAGATGCTGCGGATAAGGGATCGGCACCTCTTCGCTGCAGATGCGGGCGACCGGCGCATCGAGTTCGTAAAATGCCTGCTCGACGATGCGTGTGGTGATTTCCGCTGCGATACTGCCGCTACGCCAACCTTCGTCGACAATCAATGCGCGGTGTGTCTTGCGTACCGAGGACATGATACTTTCATCATCCAGCGGCCGCAGAGTCCGCAGATCGATCACTTCGACCTCGATTCCCTGGCCTGCCAATGTCTGCGCTGCATCCAGACTCTTCCACAGGCTGGCGCCATAGGTCAACAAGGTGACATCGGCGCCCTGACGATGAACCAGCGCCTTGTCGATATCCACCGGGTCGGGGTCTGGCGGCAACCAGCCTTTCATGTTGTAGAGCGTGGCATTTTCGAAGATCAACACCGGATCGGGATCTTGCAGGGCGCCCGCGAGCATGCCGCGAGCATCCACCACCGTGGCCGGGGTCAATACCTTGAGACCGGGGATATGCGCGTACCAGCCTTCCAGACTGTGCGAATGCTGGGCGGCAAGCTGCTTGCCGGCGCCAGTCGCCATGCGAATCACCAGGGGGACACTCAACTGACCGCCCGACATGTGGTGGATGGTCGCGGCATTGTTGAGAATCTGATCCAGGGCCAGCAGACTGAAGTTGACCGTCATGATCTCGACTATGGGCCGCATACCACCCATGGCGGCACCGATTCCCGCACCGACAAATCCCGATTCAGACAAGGGTGTGTCGCGGACACGCTGCTCTCCGAACTCTTCCAGCAACCCCATGCTGACCGCGTAGCAACCACCGTAGCGCCCGACGTCCTCACCCATCAGGAACACGCGCGGATCGCGCCGCATGGCCTCACGCATCGCCTCGCGCATCGCCTCCCGATAGGTGATCTGCGTCAGATGAGGTTTGGCCGCCGTGGCGTTCATAGCGCAGCCCCCGCCGTGTAGACATCACGGGTCAACGCCGAGACCGGTTCCCATTCCGCGGCCTCAGCAAATGCCACCGCCGCCTCCACCTCGATCGTAGCCTGTGCCCTGATACGGTGCAGCTCCTCTTCCGCCGCCCTGCCCCGTTCTTGCAAACGTGCCACATAGCGGACGATGGGTCCCTTGGCCTTCCAGCGTTCGACTTCGGCTTTGTCACGATAGAGCTGGGCATCAAACATCGAATGGGCTCGGAACCGATAGGTGCGTAGTTCGAGAAACCGCGGGCCCTGGCCCGCCCGCACCGCGGTAGCCGCTTCCTCAGCCGCGAGTACCACTGCCTCCACATCCATGCCATCGACACTGGCGGCCGATATCCCGTAGCTGTCGAGCTTGCGCGGCAGGTCTGTTTGCGATTCGCTGCGCGCCAGTGCAGTGCCCATGGCGTAGTAGTTGTTTTCGCATAGAAACAGCACGGGCAGCTGCCACAGGGCGGCCAGGTTCATGGACTCATGAAACTCGCCTTCGGCCACCGCACCCTCGCCAAAAAAGCAAGCCGTGACACGTTTGACATCCTGCATGTGATCGGCCAGGGCGAGCCCAACTGCAAGTGGAATACCTCCCGCCACGATAGCGCTGCCGCCATAGAACCGCCGCGTCACGTCGAACAGGTGCATCGAGCCGCCACGGCCGCGACTGCAGCCGCTCTGCTTTCCGTACATTTCCGCCATCAGGGTGTTCATGGGAACGCCCCGCACCAGGGCATGACCATGCTCACGATAGGTGGCGACTACCGCGTCATCCGGCATCAGTGCCTGACTGACACCGGTGGCAACCGCCTCTTCACCAATGTAGAGATGCAGAAAACCGCGAATCTTGCCCTCGGTATACAACTCGGCGCATTTCTCCTCGAAAACCCGTATGCGCACCATCTGCCGCAGCAGTTCGAACGATGGGTCGACCGTGGCCGTGGAAGCATCTTCGTGTTCCGTCATCGGTTTGTCTCCAGGGTCGAAATATCACCCTCCGGCAGCCCCAGTTCGCGGGCTTTGAGAAGACGCCGCATGATCTTGCCGCTGCGGGTCTTGGGCAGGTCATCGTGAAATTCGATCTCGCGCGGAGCCACCGCCGGGCCCAATTGCTTGCGGGCGTGCGCCAGCAGTGCCTTGCGCAATGCTTCGTCGGGCCGGTAGCCCGGCTTCAGCGCCACAAACGCCTTCACCACTTCCATAGCTACGGGATCAGGCTTGCCGATCACTCCGACTTCGGCAACCGCAGGGTGCTGCATCAGCACATCCTCGACCTCGAAAGGACCGACCAGGTGCCCCGCGGTCTTGATGACATCGTCAGCACGGCCGACAAACCAGAAGTAGCCGTCTTCATCGCGACGTACCAGATCGCCGGTCAGGTACCAGTCACCCGAGAAACATTTTTGATAGCGGTCGGCTTCGCCCAGGTAGCCACGAAACATCGATGGCCAGCCTTTCCTGAGTACCAGTTGACCCTGCTCGCCGGCGGCTTCCACGAACACCAAATCGTTCCCATCGGGGCGTACGATAGCGGCCTCCACTCCGGGCATGGGTCTGCCCATGGATCCCGGCTTGACATCCATAGACGAATAGTTTGCGATCATGATGGCGCCGGTTTCGGTTTGCCACCAGTTGTCGTGGAAAGGAATCCCGAACACCTGCCGACTCCACACCACCGCTTCGGAATTGAGTGGCTCGCCCACGCTTGCCATGAACCGCAGTTTGTCGTGGCGGTAACGCGCCACCAGTTCGCTGCCTTGTTTCATCATCATGCGGATCGCGGTCGGCGCCGTGTACCAGACCGAGACCCGTTGTTGCTCGAGAATCCGATACCAGCGTTCGGCATCGAACTCCCCACTGTCCACCACCATGGTGGCCCCAATCACAAGGGGCGCGATGATGCCGTAGGAAGTTCCGGTCACCCAGCCAGGATCGGCAGTACACCAGTAGATGTCCTGGGGATGCAGGTCGAGTGCAAAACGCGCGCTCGCATAATGCGACACTACCGCCTCGTGTACATGCACCGCGCCCTTGGGACGACCGGTGGTGCCACTGGTGAAGTGCAGCAGGGCGAAATCCGCGGGAGCCGTTTCGGCCATGACGGCATCCGGGCTTGCCGCCGCCATCAACGCGGCCAGATTCTGTGTCCCCGCGGGCGCCGGCTCATCCGCGTTCAGACCAGCGACCAGCACATGCTCCAGATCCGGCAGCGCCTCCCGAAGCTGCGCCACCTTGCGTCGATAAAGCGGGGCCGTGGTTACCAGCACCCGTGCCTTGCCGATGTGCATCCTGGAACGGATGGGCTCCGGGCCGAATGCGGAAAACAGCGGGCAGAAGACGCTGCCATTCTTCAGTGTGCCGAGCACCGCGACGTAGAGTTCGGGAATACGCCCGCACAGCCCGAACACCGTGTCGCCTCGACCGACACCCAACCCGGCGAGCACACTGGCAAACCGGTTCGTCAGTGTTGCCAGGTCCGCGTAACTATAGTCATGCGCTTCCCCGTTCCGGTCCAGCCAGCGGATCGCAACCTTGCCGGCGTCGCCACCCCTGGCATGGCGGTCGACCGCTTCGTGGGCAATGTTGAGCCCACCGCCCGGTAGCCCATCGAGCGCGTCGCGGGCTTGCTGCCAGGAAAATACCCTGCGGCTCTCGCCATAGTCAGCAAGATTGGGGGCAGTCCCTTGCCGCGTAACAGCTTTGTGGATGACATAAGACATCATCAGCCTACCCTCAGCAACCTGCAGCAGCCGCACAATGGTCTGCCCAACTAAAGGCTAGGCGGGGCGTTGACACTTGCCAATGACAAAGGTCAAGAAGTGGCTCATCGGCCCCGGTCATCCGGCAGACTGGTGACGCCAATTTTGCGTGATCGGCGCTGCCGTACACCGTACGGCATCTTTCGCCCGCATTTGCCCGCCGGACCTCGGGACCGCGTCCGGTGGGTTGCTCCATGCGAATCCAATCAGACCATGGCGATCAGGGCACCGTTGTCAAACTACGGGATGGTAAAACGCAAATGTTCTCTAGTACCGAAACTGACTGCCATTTTTGAGAGTGCGGAGCACGATACAGTATGTCCACCAAAGGCAGCTGTAAACTCCTTCAAAGTGCCCCCACCTTTGGAAAACTCACCTGTATCAAAAAGATCAAGTATCAGGCGATTGCGCTGCGAAGGAGGCCAGATAAACTCGTCCGGCAGTCGGACAGTCAGGCTAAGGTTACGACTGTTATCATCCCAACCATGAGACCAAATCTTGCTCCTGGGATGGGGGCTATCCTCGACACTCAGCCACAGTTGCACATTTGCACGGTCACTGTGCGCGAAGGCGATACGCGCGGCAGGCACCGGTCTTGGAGCAGCCACCTTTCGCCATTTCTTCAGGATCTGGGCATCCCCGATAGGTCCTCCCAAAAACCACAAGTGTTCATGATTGTCCAACTGATTGAAGGTGAAGGTTCCGTAGCCATCCCCGTTCCACTTGTCGCCCGCGCTATTGACGAACTTAAAGGTTTCCGCGATACGATCAAACCCCACCACAGCGACCACGTGAACGCCACCTGACACCCTGATAGGATGGAAGTCGCTAAGCCACCTGATGAATTCTGAGGAATCGACCTGTATCTTTCTGGGCTCCGCCTCTAAACGATAATTGTCTGCTTCGTTTATTCCCTCCCGGCTCCACCCCGTGTCTTGCCATAACGAAGGATGACCGTGCAGGGTTGGCTCAGTTCCTTCAGTAGTGCAACCGAAAGTCTGGAAAAACGGATGTTTCCCCCATTCCAGACCACCGCCCTTGATTTTATGGAATCGTCCATCCGGACTGAACACACCTCCAGCCTTTTTTGAAAGGCCCAGTCTGCTATGGAGCGTTCGCCAGAGCCTAAAGGAAAGATTTGGCGAGTAGGGGCATGCTATTTCGTTCATGATATCCCAAACAGCAAGCATCGAATAACCCCAGCACCCTCCCCATTGTTTACGAACGTAGTACAAGTACTTGGATAAATCGACCTGCTTGGGGAGTTTCTCCAGCGGAAGGTCCGGAAATGGCGCAGTGGCGGACTTTATATTCTTCCTGACTCTTGAAGACTTCGCCATCGCCTTTTTGTTGATATTAGCAGGGAACGGGTAGTTCAACATCATGATTCCCCTCCACTATGGTGTTGTAAAGTCAGCCCCGGCGCTTGCGAATCTGATGCCTGGAACACCAAGCTTTGTTGGCGGGCCGAAATCCACGAATATCGATATACCTAGTCCGAACCTTATGTGTACTGGGCTGATTTTGAAAGAATTGTACTTGTCGAGCTTGGCAGAATGGTTGCCACTCAGCGACAAGTTGGTAAAAGTTTCGATCGTTTTCAATGCGTCGTGAAGGTGAATTCTAACGATTTTCGATGTGCCTTCGGTCCGGTACAGGACGAAGATCTTCTGCAATTTTGAATCCTGGCCATTGACAATAACAGGCGTTGGAATAGCAAAGTGGAACCACTCCTTGCCATGAGTTCGGAACAGCGCTGCGTATCCTGCCCTTTGTTTTGACACAAAATATCCCTCGCGTTCCATCTGAACGGAGGTGCCATGGACCCACAAAGCTTGCTTCTTAGACATTCATATGCCCTCTACGCCGAAACGACGTCATTGTTTGACGAATCTTCGGTCGGTCACCGTACTGCATTCGCGGCGCTCCCCT
>CBDVAK010000119.1:0-10186 GCA_965371945.1 uncultured Candidatus Competibacteraceae bacterium | reverse complement strand
CGGGACACCGTTCTTGACCACCAATCGATGCTGGCTGCAATCCGCCACCCGGTCGATATCGACCAGCGGGTTGCCCTCTACCAGCAACAGGTCGGCACGGTTCCCCGCCGCGATACGCCCCTGGTGTTCCAGCCCCATCAGATCCGCAGCATGCGCGGTGGCGGCGATGATGGCATCTTTTTCGTCCATACCGTTGTCCACCATAAGCCTCAGTTCATGGGCGTTGGCACCGTGTTCGTTGAAAGGTGTACCGGCATCGGTGCCCATGGCAATACGCCCACCGGCCTGGTAGTACATGCGGATCGACTCCCGGTGTCGGCCCTCCACCCGCCGAGCCTTTTCGACCATATAGTCGGGGATGCCGGCACTGGCATGATCGAGCATGGCCTGTAGCGCCGAGAATGTCGGCACCAGGTAGGTACCGGCTTCCAGCATCTCGCGCAGACATTGTTCGTCCATGTAAATACCGTGCTCGATCGAATCGATGCCGGCGCGCACGGCGTTGAGGATTCCAGTGGTGCCCTGGGCGTGGCTGGCGCTGCGTTTGTGAAAGCGTTTGGCTTCACTGACGCCGGCTTTCATTTCCGCGGCGCTGTAGTGGGCATCGCGCGGGTCCACCCCCGGGGTCATCACGCCGCCGGTGGCCATGATCTTGACCAGGTCACAGCCGGCATGGATTTGCTCGCGTACCGCTTTGACGACCTCGTCCTCACCGTCCGCGATACGCCCGATCCGGTTGCCATGACCGCCGGTCATACAGATCATGCGCCCTGCCGCGCGGATAGTCGGCCCAGCGAACCTGCCGCTGTTGCAGGCATCGCGCACCGCGAATTCCATATAGTCCTTGCCGCCGCAGTCGCGGACCGCGGTGATGCCGCCACGCAGGGTGGTCTGGGCATTTTCCAGGGCGCGAATGGTGGCCTGGGCGGGTGGGAGTTTGTCCAACGCGGTACCGGGATCCGGCTCTGAGCGGTAACACAGGTGTACATGGCAGTCGATCAGTCCCGGCAGCAGGGTGCCACCACCGGTATCGACGCGTTGGCCCTCGAAGCCTTCGAACGCCGTGACGGTGTCGACCGACTCGATGGTGTCGCCCGTGACCAGCACGGCGTGGTCTTCCAGCAGCGTGCCCTCGGCGGTGATGATCGCGCCGCCGCTATAGAGAGTGGTGCCCATGGTGTTGCCGTCATCCTGATTGTTGAACTGTGCCATAGCATGGCACAAACTGGTTTGGCGCCCGCAATTCCGCACCGGAGCCACAATGAAATTCTACGACTGTATTACCGCACCCAGCCCCCGCAGGGTACGCATATTTCTGGCTGAAAAGGGGTTGGAAATCCCCACCGTACAGGTTGACCTGGCTGGAATGGAGCATCTTGGCGCCCGGTTCCGGGCATTGAATCCGCGTTGCACCGTTCCTGTGCTGGAGTTGGATGATGGCAGTAGTCTGTGGGAGACGCTGGCGATCTGTCACTATCTCGAGTCGCTGCACCCCGAGCCGGTGCTGATGGGGTGTGACGCGTTGCAGCAGGCGCAGGTACTGCAGTGGAATCACCGGGTCGAGTACGATGGTTTTCTGGCCGTCGCGGAATGTCTGCGCAATCGTGCCCGTAAACTGGAGGGCAGGGCGCTGACCGGGCCCGACAACTATCAGCAGATACCTCAACTGGTGGAGCGCGGCAGGCTGCGTGCTCAGCGGTTCTTCCGGGCGCTCGATTCGCACCTGGCCGAAAATCGCTATCTGCTTGGAGAGTTGTATACGCTGGCCGACATCACCGCCGTGGTTAGCGTTGATTTCGCCGCCAGGATCAAGTGGTCGATGCCCGAAGATCACCTCCACCTGAGGCGCTGGCATGAAGAGGTCAGCGCGCGTCCCGGGGTTGTGGCCTGAGCCAGCTCAGCTTTGGGGCCATTCCGGCAGGCGCCCCTCGAAAAGTGCATGGCAGGCGACCCGTGAGCCGTCGTCGTGAGTCCGCAGTTGCGGGCGCTCGACTCGACAGCGGTCATTGGCAAACGGGCAACGCGGGTGGAATGCGCAGCCTGGTGGTGGGTCGATGGGGTTGGGGACTTCACCCGCCACCGGGGTGCGTTGACGGCCACTGAATTCCAGGTCCGGCAAGGTGTCGAGCAACAGCCGCGTATAGGGATGGGCGGGTTGTGCGAACAATCGTTGCGCGTCCGCCTCCTCGCAAAGTCGGCCCAGATACATGACACCCACCGAGTCGGCCATGTGGTGGACCACGGCCAGGTCATGGGTAATCAGCAGGAAGGTCAGGTTCAGCGATTGCTGCAGATCCCTTAGCAGGTTCAGGACCTGGGCCTGCACCGACACGTCCAGTGCCGATGTCGGTTCATCCAGGACCAGGAACTCCGGTTCGCTGGCCAGTGCGCGGGCGATCGAAATTCGTTGGCGCTGGCCGCCGGAGAATTCGTGCGGGAACCGGTCACCGTCCTGTCCCGCCAGCCCGACCTGCCGCAACAGTTCAGCAGCGCGTCGATACCGCGCGCGGGTGTTTTCCAGCAGCCTGAACGCACGCAGGGGCTCGGAGACGATGTCGCGGACCCGCCAGCGGGGGTTCAGGCTGGCATAGGGATCTTGAAAGATCATCTGCACGCTACGGTGAAAGGGCTTCAGATCGCTACGTCTGGTAAGTGTGCTGACCTTCGTACCTTTGAAGCTGACGCTGCCGCCATTGGGTCGGTAGAGACCGACCACGGTACGGGCCACGGTCGATTTACCGCAGCCGGACTCACCCACCAGTGCGAAGGTTTTGCCCCGTTCGATAGCGAAACTGATACCGTCGACCGCGCGCAGCAGCATGCGTGGTTTGCGTTCCAGCAACCGATTCAGCAGCGGCGGTGACACGTCGAAGTAGCGGGCCAGGTTATCGACCCGCAGCAGCGCTGTTGGCTCGTTGCCGTCAGTCATGAGCGCCCTCGCGCCAGTGCAGCCAGCAGGCGACCTGGCTGTCGCCGCGGTCGGCGGGATTGGGTCTTTCGGTCCGGCAGCGTGCGGTGGCTTCCTGGCAGCGTGGATGGAAGGCGCAACCGGTGGGAATTTCGTTGAGACGGGGCATGGCGCCCTCGATCTGCACCAGGCGTTCGCTGCGATGGCCGACCACCGGAATCGAACCCATCAGTCCCCGCGTGTAGGGGTGGAGGGGATTTTTGATCACCTGCTTGACCGGGCCGACCTCGACCAGTCGTCCGGCGTACATTACCGCCACCCGGTCGGCGGTCTCCGCGATAACCCCCATGTCATGGGTAATCAGCATCACTGCGGTACGGTGTTCCCGGCAAAGACGTTTGAGCAGCGCGATGATCTGCGCCTGTATCGAGATATCCAGGGCCGTGGTGGGCTCGTCGGCGATGATCAACTCCGGGTTGGCACACAGCGCCAGCGCGATGACCACCCGCTGGCGCATGCCTCCGGAGAACTGGTGAGGATAGTGATTCATACGCTGTTCAGCCGCTGGTATCCCCACTTCCTGTAGCAGCGCGAGGGCACGCTCCCGGGCCGGACCCGGTCCCAGATCGGTGTGCGTGCGTATGGTTTCCACCAGTTGCCTGGAGATCGTGTAGAGCGGGTTGAGGCTGGTCAGCGGGTCCTGGAACACCGCGCCGATATGCCTTCCACGCAATCTGCGCAGCGCTTCGGCGGGCAGGTTGTCGATGCGCTCGCCATGCAGCCTGATGCTGCCGCCGGCAATGCGTCCCGGTGGATCCAGCAGCCCGATGATCGCGGCCCCGGTCAGCGATTTGCCGGCGCCGGATTCTCCCACCACGCCCAGCACCTCGCCGGGCGCAATGTGAAATGACACTCCATCCACGGCGACCAGGGTGCCCCGACGGGTCGGAAATTCGATCCGCAGGTCGTGCACGGCGAGCAGTTTGCCGGCGTCGCTCATCGCAGTTTCGGATTGAGCGCGTCGCGCAGCCAGTCACCCAGCAGATTGACCGACAACACCAGCACGATCAGCGCGGCACCCGGAAATATGGTGATCCACCATTCACCCGAGAACAGAAAGTCGTTACCGATACGGATCAGCGTACCCAGCGAGGGCTCGGTGGGCGGCAGCCCCACACCGAGGAACGACAGGGTGGCTTCGGTGATGATGGCGATCGCCAGGTGGATGGTGGCGATGACCAGCACCGGTCCCGTCACATTGGGCAGAATGTGACGGATCATGATGGTCGCCGGGTGTAGCCCGATGATACGGGCGGCTTGCACGTATTCCCGGGATTTTTCCACCATCACCGAGCCGCGTACGGTGCGCGCATACTGGACCCAGCCGGAGATGCCGATGGCGACCACGATCACATAGACAGCCAGTTGGTCATGCAGATCGCGAGGCAGGACTCCGCGTGCCACGCCGTCTATGAGCAGGGCGATGAGGATGGCGGGGAAACTCAACTGTACGTCCGCGATGCGCATGATCAGCCCGTCGAGCCAGCCCCCGGTGTAACCCGACAACAGCCCCAGACCGACTCCCAGAACCAGCGAGAAGGCCACTGACGCGAGCCCCACCAACAGTGAAAGCCGGGTGCCGTAGAGTATTGCCGAGAAGATGTCGCGGCCCTGATTGTCGGTGCCCAGCGGGAAGTCGCTGATTCCTCCCTCCAGCCATACCGGTGGTGTGAACGCATCCATCAGGTTGAGTGATGCCAGATCGAAAGGGTCGTGTGGAGCCACCCAGGGCGCCAGCACCGCGCCGGCAACCAGCACCAGGGCGACGACCGCCGCAATGACCGTGATCCGTGACTTGCGAAAGCTGTAGAACAAATCGCTGTCGACAGCTCTGAGCAGAGCGGCTTTCACCTCAGTGCCCCTGGCTGACCGGTCGGTCGATACGCAGACGCGGGTCCACCGCGTAGTAGAGCAGATCGACGATCAGATTGATGACCACGAACAACAACGCGATCAATACCAGGTAAGCCGCCATCACCGGGACATCCACGAACTCGATGGCCTGCAGAAACAGCAGCCCCATACCTGGCCACTGAAACACCGTCTCGGTGATGATCGCGAAAGCGATCACCGAACCCATCTGCAGACCCGCGATGGTGATTACCGGCACCAGGGTGTTCTTCAGGGCATGACCAAAATTCACTGCGCGGTTGCTGAGCCCGCGAGCGCGGGCGAACTTGATGTAGTCGGTACGCAGCACCTCCAGCATCTCCGAGCGCACCAGGCGCATGATCAGCGTCATCTGGAACAACCCCAGGGTGATGGAAGGCAGTATCAGCGCCTTGAGGCCGGATGCGGTGAGAAAGCCGGTGCTCCAGCCGCCGATGTGGATGACCTCGCCTCTCCCGAACGAGGGCAGCCATCCCAACGTCACCGCGAACAACAGGATCAGCAGGATACCGATCAAAAAGGTTGGCAGCGAAATTCCGATAAGTGAAATAGTCATAAACAGCCCCGAGATCCAGTTATCGCGGTGCAGACCGGTATAGACGCCCATGGGAACGCCCACCAGCAGGGCGAACAGACCCGCCACCAGGGACAGCTCCAGCGTCGCCGGCAGTCTTTCCGCGAGCAGATCGATTACCGGTCGGGCGTGTTTGTAGGAAATGCCAAATTCGCCTTGCGCGGCATTGCGCGCGAAGCGTGCAAACTGCACCACGAAAGGATCGTTGAGACCCAGATCCTGGCGCAGTTGTTCACGATCCTTGATGGTGGTGTCCTGACCCACCATGTTGTTTATCGGGTCGCCCACATAGTTGAACAACAGAAACGCGATCAGTGCCACGGTGAGCATCACCGCAACTGATTGCAGTAGTCGTCGGACCAGGAAAGCCAGCATTCAGCACTCGACACGCCGGCATGGTCCCGGGCAGATACCCGGGACTATGCCGAGAGTCGTTACTACTTGATATTGACGTAACGCAGATCAAGCACGTTGTCGGGCCTTTGCGCCAGCTCGACACTGTCCTTCTTGCCCCAGGAGAGAGGCTGCTGGTGCAGTGGGATATAGCCGAAATCCTCTTTCACCATCTCAAATGCCTGCGAGATCATCGCCTGGCGTTTGCCCTGATCAACTTCGCTTTGGATCTTGTCGGTGAGTTCGTCGATCTCCGCACGGCAATAGCCGCCCAGGTTGAACTTGCCTGTCCCGCTGTCCTTGTCGACACACACCATCAGATTGGCGAGCGGATTGTGCGAATCGAATGTCGAAGGCGTCCAACCCAGCAGATAGAAGCTGGTGTCGTATTTCAGGACTTTGGCGAAATACTTGCTCTTGGGCTGCGCCAGCAGGTTTACCTTGACACCGACCTTGGCGAGCATGCCGGCGACAGCCTGGCAGATGGCTTCGTCATTGACATATCGGTTGTTCGGGCAATCCATGCCGATCTCGAAACCGTCCGGGTACCCCGCATCGGCCAGTAGCTTGCGGGCGGCGTCCAGGTCATAGGGGGCACGGCCGTTCAGCGATTCATCGAAGCCGTTCACCTGAGGAGCCACCATCAGACCGGCGGGGATCGAGGCGCCACGCATGATCTTCTTGCGAATTGCCTCGACATCGATAGCCTGGTAGAAGGCCTGTCGAACCCGCTTGTCCTGCAGCGGGTTCTTGCCCTTGATGTTGGATTCCAGCAGTTCGTCGCGCATCTGGTCCATGCCCAGAAAGATGGTGCGTGCCTCGGGTCCGGCCAGCATCGACACGCCGTCAGCCTTGTCCACACGCGGTGCATCCTGCAGCGGAATCGGGTAGGCCATGTCCAGCTCGCCGGATAGTAGCGCCGCCACCCGGGTGGCATCGGAACTGATCGGCGTGAAGATGGCTTCGCTGACGTTGTGGCTGGCATCACCCCACCAGTCGGAGTTGGCTACCAGCACCGTCTTGACGTCCTGTTCCCGGCTCTGCACCTTGAAAGGGCCGGTGCCGTTGGCATGCCGGGTGGCATAGTTCTCCACGCCCTTGCGTACGTCCACCGGGTCGGTGGCGTCGTTCGCCTCCGCCCATTCCTTGTCCATGATGTACCAGTCGGAGATATCACTGATCAGGATGGGGTTGGGCGCCGAGGTGATGAACTCCACGGTGTAATCATCGATCTTGCGAATCGACTCCACACTGGCCAGCTTGGTGGGAATATCGGAGCCTTGTTTGCGTGCGCGCTCGAAAGAAAACACGACGTCATCCGCATTGAACGCATTGCCATCGTGGAATTTGATGCCTTCACGCAATTTGAAGACCCAGATGTTGGGCTCGCTGTTTTCCCACTCGGTGGCCAGAGCAGGAATAATCTGCAGGGCCTTGTCGCGCATCACCAGGGCTTCGTAAACATTGCCCAGGAACCCCAGGGTCAGGGTCTCGTTCAGAGAGTAGGGGTCCAGTGCCTGCAGGTCACCCTGGAATGCCCATCTGAAGGTTTCCGAATGTGCCGCCGAAGCGCCGGCCCCCAAAGCAGTGGCGATTAGCAGATTCGCCAGGGTTTGTTTGATACGCAATGTTTCTCCTCCCTCGATCATTTGTATGAGATGGACCCGACCCGCGTCGAGTATCGGTCCACAGCGCTCTTTTTACACCATCTACCGAAGATGTCCACGAGCGGGCGCACCCGGACAGTGACGTCGCCACATTCTGTCAAACGAGGGCAGTTCATCGCATCGACCCTCCATCCTGCGCACCGGGGCTTTCGCGGAGGAGCCATCGCGGCTGTTTTTGAAGGAAAAATTGGCGTAACCCAAATGTTACGGTATGGTATGGGTACACCAACAATGATGGAATTCGGAGGACAGGCTGTATGGGGACGCCACAACTCACCGATGTACACGGAATCGGTGTCGAAACCGCGCGGTTGCTGGCCGAACATGGCCTGGGTGGAGTGTCGCTGCTGGCAGCGGCGGAGGTTGCGACAATTGAGGAGGTGCCAGGGTTCGGACCGGCGCGGGCAGTCACTGTGAAACGGGCCGCCGGTTTGCTGCTGACGGAGTCCGGAGCCGGGGAGGATACGGCAGAGAATTCCGAACCCGAAGCGAAGGACAAAAAGACCAAGAAGAAAAAGAAGAAAGACGACAAGAAGGGCAAGAAGTCGAAGAAAGGCAAGAGCGACAAAAAGAAGAAGAAAAAGAAAAAGAAGGGCAAGAAGAAATAATCCGCCAACCCGAGTCTGATTCCCCAAGTCCATGTTATCAGCCGCGCCCTTCGCGGGCGCTTTTGGCAATACTCGCTGACGGGGGCCGCCACGCGCTGTCCGAATTGCAGATAGGCGTCGGTAGCGGGAGAGCATTGCAGGACGCGATCACCTGCCTGGCAGGACTGGGCTTGGCAATCCAACACGAAGGTGACGGTCTTCGGGTTTCCGGGGGCCTCGAGCTACTTCGCGAGCAAACCATCCGCGCGGCCATGGGCGAGTACAGCGCGCTCCTCAAGTCTCTCGACCTGCCGCTGGTGGTCGATTCCACCAACACCCGGTTGTTGGCAAGCGCTCAGGCAGGGGCAACAGGCGTGGCTGCCTGCATTGCCGAAGCGCAAAGCGGTGGTCGGGGCAGACGTGGTCGCGACTGGCGCTCGCCACTCGGCCGCAATCTTTATCTGTCCCTGTTGCATACCTCGCCGACAGGAACGATCGCCCCCGGCCAATTTAGTCTCGCTGCCGGGGCTGCGGTGGCTCGTGCAATCGCCTCTACCGGAGCCAAGGGTATCGGCCTGAAGTGGCCCAACGACCTGCTGTGGCAGGGCCGAAAGCTGGGCGGGTTGCTGCTTGAATACCAGGTCAGAGACAACCGCGGACTGCTGGTAATTGGAGTGGGCATCAATATTTCCAGCGCCCCCCCGGCGCCCAACGGTGATGCCCTGCCCGCAGTCTCATTGGACGAGGTCATGGCAGGTGGCCGGCTGGCATCCAGGAATGTGTTAGCCGGTCGTATCCTCGCGGAACTGATATCGATGCTGGCGTTGCCTGCAGACCGTGGTCCACACGACTGGCGCCGACAATGGCGGGAGTTCGATTGCGTCATCGGTCACCCGGTACGGATTCTTCCGGGCCGAGGCGAGGCTTTCGACGGGATTGCCACCGGTATCGATGAGCATGGCGCGCTGTTGCTTGACACTATCACCGGTCCGCGCACCGTGCATTCCGGAGAGGTCAGCTTGAGACTGCGCGATTGAACCTGTTACTGGATGTCGGCAACAGCCGGATCAAATGGGCCCTGGCCGACCATCAGCGACTTCACGCCAGCGGTAGCATCGCGCACGATGGCAGTTCTTTTCCCGAGCACGATCTCGCCGCAGAGTGCCGCTTCGATCAGATCACAGCCGTGTACCTGGCCAGCGTAGCGCCGGCAGCGATCCTCCAATCGGTTTCGAAATTCCTGCAGCGACACTGTGACGTAGCCATCACCCGTGTTTCAGTGGCGCGCAACGCACATGGCGTCACCTGTGGCTATGACGACCCCACCCACCTCGGGGTCGACAGATGGGTGGCGCTGATTGCGGCACGCCACATGGTTGTGGGGCCGGTCTGCGTGGTCGACGCGGGCACAGCCGTCACCATCGATGGTATGGACGCCGATGGCCGCCATCTCGGCGGGGTTATCTTTGCGGGTAGCCGGATGATGCGACACGCACTGTCCACCGGCACCGGTGCCTTGCCCCTGGTCGAACAGGAGCAATTCAAAGTGTTCGCAACAGACACCAGGCCCGCCATCTATGCCGGTACCGAGCTCGCGACTGCGGGCGGCATCGAGCTGATATGCGCGCGCATAGAGCGGATGCTGGGTGGACACACGACATGCCTGCTCACCGGTGGCGGAGCGGCCACCGTGACCCAAATCCTGACCCGCGAATTCCGCCACGAAACCGCCCTGGTGCTGGAGGGCCTGCGAGTGATCGCCAGCCACACCCCCACCACTTGAAAGTCGCCAGTCTACGACCATGCGGTTGTTCGCCCGCGACCCATCCCATATACTTTCCAGCCCCGCGTGCCGGAATAGCTCAGTTGGTAGAGCAACTGATTCGTAATCAGTAGGTCGGAGGTTCGAATCCTCTTTCCGGCACCAGTTAACATATTGAGAATACTACCATTTCATCACCAGTGCCTACCCGTCAATCGTACTGCCTGATCCTTCCGGGGAACATTCCGGGGAACATATATGTTGAAACTTGTTGAATCCGGATTTGTGGCTGGATGCGTGTCGCTGCCCCGTGCCTGCAAACCGGTATCCGCTCAAGAAGTGGGT
>CBDVAK010000118.1:0-10275 GCA_965371945.1 uncultured Candidatus Competibacteraceae bacterium | reverse complement strand
GTCAGCCTGGCCGAAATTGTGGCCCGCCGCGATACTCCCGAAGGCCTGGTGGCACTGACTTTCGACGACGGTTACGCCGACAACCACTGGAATGCCCTGCCGGAACTGCAGGCACGCGGGTTACCCGCCACTGTGTTCGTGACTTCGGGGTTCGTGGGTCTGGAGTCCGGGATCTGGCTCGATCGACTGGTGCGCCGGGTATTGGCCAACGGCCCGGCCACGCTGTTCCTGGAATACCAGGACCAACGCCGGGAATTTCCCTGGCAGGGCCGTTATCAGCGCCAGATCAAGGCCGCCAGACGCTGGCTGGAAACGCTGCCCGAAGATCAGCGGATGGCGCCGCTGGCCGACCAGCCGGCTGATCCATCTGACCGCTTTTTGACCGTCGAGGAGATGCGCGAACTGGAGCGCAGTGATATCAAGATAGAAGGACACACCGTCCACCACCCGCGCATGTCGACACTGGACCATGCCAGCGCGTTGCGCGAAGTCACCGAAAGCCGGCAGGCGCTGGAAGCCATGCTCGACAGCCCGGTGGAATACATGGCCTATCCGTATGGTGAGCGCGATGATTTTGATGCCACCAGCATGGCTGTAGCCAAAGCAGCAGGCTACCGCGCCGCCTGCGCGGCGTATCGGGGCCTGGTTCACCGGACAGTGAACCCGTTTGCCATCCCGCGTATCAGCACCCGCGAGGAATTCGATCGCTTCCGCGTCCGCACCGCCCGTTACTACCCCCCCGAATGATCACCGTTCGCGCGGCTACGGATGCGGACAAGGCAGGCATACTGGCGCTGTTGACAGCGATCTACGGCGCCCGGCACACCGCCCGCATCGAGCACCTGTGGGACTGGCAATGGCGGCAGGATCCGCGGTTGCCGCAACCCGGCTACCGCGGCACCGTGGCGGAATGGCAGGGGCGGATCATCGGCAACATGGGCATGATGCCGGCGGCATTGTATGTGGACGGCAGGCTCATCGACGCCTGCTGTGGCGTGGATGCCTCGGTACACCCTGGCTGGATGCGTGAAGCTTTGCGTGCCCAACGCCGTGAGGGTGAACCCCGGCGTGGCAACGCGGTCAGTGCCGACCTGCTCGATCATCCCACGGCGTGCCCGGTCATATTCGGGAAACTGGTCAGCGAACCGATGCAGGTGGTGGCCAGAAAGATCGGTTTCCGCACGGTGACCGGCAGCGGCTTCATGCAGCGCCGAGTATCCTACGCACCTCATATCGCCCGTTTCACGGGGACTGCCGTTGCCAGGCTGCTGGCCGCGCCAGCCGATCTGATCCTGGCCGGACTGCCCCGCGGCCCCGCTTCGATCGAAACCCTGGAAGGCGACTTCGATACCCGCTTCGACCAACTATGGGAGCGGGTGGCCGGAGACTACCCGGGCATCACGCTGCGCGATGCCGCGGTGTTGAACTGGCGCTACCGGCGCCATCCACTAACCCGCTACACCACCTTGATCGATCATGGTGACAGTCGGCTACGCGGTTACGTCGTGATCAACACCTCGATACGCCACCGCCGCAAACGCGGGCACATCGTCGATCTGCTGGTCCAGCGTGACGACGTCGAGGGCGCGACCCGGCTGCTGGCCGCGGCGACCCGGGAACTGCGCATCCAGGGCGCCGGAACCGTCGACTGTTTCGTCTGCGAACCCTCGCAACGTCCGGCACTGGAAACACTGGGGTTCCAGGAACGACGCAAGAGCATTCCGCTGCTGGTGCGCGGTCTGCCGGAGACACAACCCCTCTATATCACCGCGGGCGACGGCGACGGCGGCTGAGCACGGCAACGCCCGTACCTTGGCCAATCCCCCGCTACCGTCAAACCCCGTGAACCCTGCCTATGGTTACCGGCGCGTCTGGCAGGTTTCCTGGCCCATCATCCTGTCCAACCTGAGCATTCCGCTGGTGGGCGCGGTGGATACCGCGGTGGTCGGCCACCTGCCGGACCCGGTCTATCTCGGCGCAGTCGGACTGGGCGCGGTGATCTTCAGCTTTCTGTTCTGGGGGTTCGGTTTCCTGCGCATGGGCACCACCGGTTTCACCGCCCAGGCCTGGGGACGTGGCAACCTCGATCAGGTACGCGCAACCCTGTTGCGGGCACTGCTGCTGGCAGCGCTACTCGGCAGCGCGCTGGTCGCGCTACAGCAACCGGTGGCACGGCTTGCTTTTCACTTTCTCGAAGGTGGCCCGGAGCTGGAGTCGCTGGCCGCACGCTACTACCAGATTCGCATCTGGAGCGCCCCGGCGACACTCGCGAACTACGCCATCCTCGGCGTACTCATCGGCATGCAGAGAACCCGCGCCACCTTGTTGCTGCAGGTGCTGCTCAACGGCAGTAACGTGGTGCTGGACCTGTTGCTGGTCAGCGTTTTGAAGCAGGACGTCGGCGGCGTGGCGCTGGCCTCCGTGGTCAGTGAGTATCTGGCAGCAGGCGCGGGGCTGGTGTTGCTGGCCCGCACACTGCCGCTGAACATTGCCAACTGCCGGGGCATCGGTGTACTCGACGGCAAACCGCTGCGCGCCCTGCTGCAGGTCAATATCAACATCTTTCTGCGCTCGCTGTGCCTGATCTTCACCTTTTTTCACTTCACCGCGCAGGGCACGCGTCTGGGACCTGTGACGCTGGCCGCCAACACCGTGCTGATGAACCTGCAGCACTTTCTGGCCTACGGTCTGGATGGCTTTGCGCACGCCACCGAGGCGCTGGCGGGCGGCGCCTACGGTCGCGCCGACCGCGAAGGGTTCTATGCTGTCGTCAAGGCCGCCACCGTGTGGGCACTGGTGGTAGCGGTTGGCTACATGATTCTGTTCCTGGTGCTGGGACCACTGATCGTCGATGCCATCACCGGCATCGAGGCGGTGCGCCGGGAAGCCCGCGCCTACCTGCCGTGGCTGATCGCCTCACCACTGCTGTCGGTGTGGAGCTTCCAGCTCGACGGCATCTTCATCGGCGCCACCCGCACCCGCGAGATGCGTAACGGCATGGTGATCGCACTGCTGTGCTATCTGCTCGGCGTCTGGACCCTGGTTCCGACCCTTGGCAATCACGGCCTGTGGCTGGCGCTGATGGTGTTCATGGTGGTGCGCGCACTGACCCTGGGGCTGTGGTTTCCACGTCTGGCGCAGCGCTTTCGCGACACTGGCTGATCAGCCGAAGGGACCCGATCCTGTTTGGGGCAATAGCCCTGACTTTGGCAAATTGTCGTGTGCTCAAGGCGATGTGGGTGTGGGTGACGCCTCCCGGGGCCGTCAACGGCAGGGAGGCCGTTGTCGAGCCTACAGGGACGTATTCACGGCGAGTCCCGGGAGGCGTCACCCATACCCACGTAGCGATCCCGGCCCTTGTTCCAGAGCAGCCAAACCCGATAACCTGCCGGGTTCGTTTCCAGCTCGGGGCACGGTCATGCATATCGGCGTACCACGCGAAATCAAACCCGGGGAAGGCCGTGTCGCGCTGCTCCCGGACCAGGTCAGCCAGCTTTGCGAGCGCGGCCATCAGGTGACCGTGGAGCGCGATGCCGGAATTCACTCGGCGGCCGACGATCACGCCTATCTGCAGGCGGGCGCGCGGATCGCGTCCAACGCGGCCGAGGTCTACGGCGAGTGCCAGCTGATCGTCAAGGTCAAGGAAATTTTGCCTGTCGAGTTCGATCTGCTGCAGCCCAGGCACATCGTGTTCACCAATCTCCACAGCGCCGCCGATCCGGTACAACTCGACCGGCTTCTGGAGGTGGGATTGACTGCCATCGCGGCCGAGGACACCCACCAATGGGGGTCACCCAACTGCCCGCTGGCCGGCGAGATCGGGGCGCTGGAAGGCGTGCGTCTGGTACTGGCCAGCCACGGTGGCAGCGGCCGTCACTTCATGAGCCATTTTGGCGCCGACCCCGCCCGTGCCATCGTCATCGGACTGGGCGGTGTCGGTCGCGGCGCGCTGCGCACCCTGCTGGGTTTGGGACTGTCGGTGGTCGGACTGGATATCAGCGCGGTGGCCCGCAAGGAAGCCGCCCTGACCTGGCATGACCGCGCATTGCAGGTCGACCATGTCGATGCGCTGCCGCGCTATCTCGCTGACGCCGATCTGATCTGCAACTGTGTGCTGTGGGACAAATCCCAATCCGACCACCTGCTCAGCCGAGCCATGCTGGCGGACCTGAAAAAGGGCGTCGCCATCGTCGACATCTCCTGCGACACAGCGGGCGCGGTGGAGACCTGTCGGGCCACCTCCTGGGACGACCCGGTCTACGAGGTGGACGGCGTGCGCCATTTCTGTGTCGACAACATTCCCGGCTCGGTACCGGTCACTGCTTCGGCGGGATACGCCCAGGCCATCATGCCGATGATCCTGGAAATCGCCGAACTGGGTGCAATCGAGGCCTGCCGCCGCAATTCCTGGCTGGCGCGGGGGCTGACCACCTGCCAGGGTCAACTGCTGCTGGAAGAAGCCGCGCGGGTGCAAGACCGCCCGCTGACCCCGCTGGACGCGGTACTGGGCAATGGCCGCGATTGACCATCGCGCCACGCTGGGCAGCGGTTGGGTGGACCTGTCTCTGCTGGTGGTACTGGCGGCGATCTGGGGCTCTTCGTTCAGCCTGATCAAGATCGCGGTGGACACCATACCGCCCGCGACGCTCGCCTGCGGGCGCATGGCACTGGCCGCCGCCATGCTGACCGGGTGGGCGTGGGCCAGCGGCCACCGGATTCCCGTATCACCACGCTATCTGGCGATCTATGCATTTATCGGCTTGTTTGGCAGCGCCCTGCCCTTCACGCTCATCGGCTGGGGGGAGCTGACCGTCGACAGTGGCCTGGCTGCAATCCTGATGGGTGTCATGCCCATCGTCACCCCTGTGCTGGCTCATTTCTTTACCCCGGACGAACCTTTGCGGGCGAGACGCATGGCAGGCGCGCTGGTCGGACTGTCCGGGCTGCTGGTACTGATCGGCTGGGACGCGCTCAGCGGCCTGGGCGGCGCCATGCTGGCGCAGTTGGCGATCACCGCAGGCGCAGTAAGCTATGCGGTCAATACCATATTCACCCGCCGTCATATCCACATACCGGGACGAGTACTGGCTGCCGGCTCGATCACCGCCGGTACTTTGCTGCTGCTGCCGGTTGCCATCTTTCTGGAACATCCCTGGTCAGCCCGCCCAACGGCCGAGGCCTGGCTGTCGCTGGTGCTGCTGGGCGTGCTGTCCACGGGTGTGGCCACATTGCTCTACTTCCGGCTGGTCAAGAGCCTGGGCGCCACCACCTTTTCGCAGATCAACTATCTGATCCCCCTGATGGGTGTTGCCTGGGGCGCCGCGCTGCTGGGCGAACAACCGGGTGGGCGCGAGGCCGTAGCGCTGGGGTTGATACTCATCGGAATCGCCCTGGTCAACCGACCAACCCGAAAGTGGAACCACGCGTGAGCATGGGCAAGGTGCTGGATTCGCTACCTCGCCACGCAAGCGCGCGAGATGCACCATGATCCTGGAAGTGGCGGTACTCGACATCAAGGCAGGCCAGGAGCAGGCGTTCGAAGCTGCTTTCGAACTTGCCCGGCCGATTCTGGCCGGTACGCACGGCCACCTCGGACACCAGTTGCAAAGATGTCTCGAGCACCGTTCACGCTACCTTCTTCTGGTGCACTGGGAACGCCTCGAGGATCACACCCAGGGCTTTCGAGACGCTCCTGAATACCAACGGTGGAAAGCGCTGTTGCATCATTTTTATCAACCCTTTCCGGAAGTCGAGCACTACATATCAGTCGTTGACAGCACGCTCACCGCAACAATCTGAGAGCGAACGCCGGTATCATTATCGTTAAACCGGACACCACAGCCCGCCTTGGGGCTTGACTTTGGGTCGCCTGTCGTCACAGGATCGGTGCAACTTGACGCTGTACGCGCAACCGGCGCGCAGACCGTCACCGCAGCAACATCCCGGTGGTGACGATACCAAGACGCATGGAATTCGCGTCAGCGTGGGTTTTCATACACTAAGATCACCATCTGGAGAGACCCTATGAAGAAGCTTCACGCAATTGCGGCATCTGCAGCCGCTGTGGCCATGGCCACAGCCGGTGTTGCACAAGCCGATACCCTGGAAGAAGTCAAAGGGAAGGGATTCGTTCAATGTGGCGTCAGCCAGGGCCTGCCAGGCTTCTCGAATTTCGACGATAAGGGCACTTGGTCCGGCATCGACGTGGATGTCTGCCGTGCGATCGCCGCCGCGGTGCTGGGCGATGCATCCAAGGTCAAGTACACCCCGTTGTCCGCCAAAGAGCGCTTTACCGCGCTGCAGTCTGGTGAAATCGATGTGCTGTCGCGCAACACCACTTGGACCGCGACCCGCGACACCGCACTCGGCCTGAACTTTGCCGGGGTCAATTACTACGACGGTCAGGGCTTCATGGTACGCAGTGACCTGGGGGTCAAGAGTGCGCTGGAACTGGCCGGTGCGGCAGTGTGCACCAACACCGGTACCACCACCGAACTCAACCTGGCCGACTATTTCCGCGGCAACAAGATGGACTATAAAGTGATCGCCTTCGAAAAGGCGGACGAAGTGGTCGCCGCCTACGACTCCGGCCGTTGCGATGTCTACACCACCGACCAGTCGGGTCTTTATGCGCAGCGCATCAAACTGAAGGATCCCGAGGCCCACATCGTGCTGCCCGAGGTCATTTCCAAGGAGCCCCTGGGCCCGGTGGTCCGCCACGGCGACGATAGCTGGTTCGATGTCGTCAAGTGGTCGTACAACTGCATGCTCAACGCCGAGGAAATGGGCGTGACCTCCGAGAATGTCGCGAGCATGGCCGATACCACCAACCCGGGTATCAAACGCCTGCTTGGTACCGAAGGCGATGCCGGCAAGAACCTGGGTCTGTCGGCCGAATGGTGTGCCAACATCATCGCCGGAGTGGGCAACTACGGCGAAAGTTTCGCCCGCAATCTGGGCCCCGACACCCCGCTGAAGATCGAACGCGGCCTGAACGCACTGTGGAGCGAGGGCGGCCTGCAGTACGCACCGCCGATCCGCTAGAAAGCGGTCGGGTCCGACAGACCCGCGAACGTGTGACGGTAAAACCCGTGTGGACCGCCTGCGCCGGCATCGGCAGGCGGGTCCATCCGTAAGTCCCGGTAACGGTCCCCGGTATTCGTCTGGCGGTGTGCGCCACCCGATGTCGGTCCGAGTACAAGAACCACGAAACGGGAGCTGACATGTCATCGCAACAACAGCCCGCGGTACCGAGCAAACCGCCGTTTTGGAACGATCCGACCTACCGCGCGATATTCTTCCAGATCCTGGTGCTCGGCGCTGTGTTCGGCTTCGGCTACTATATCTTCAGCAACACCACCGCCAACATCGAAAAGCAGGGAATCGCCTCAGGCTTCGGCTTTCTCAATTCCACCGCCGGGTTCGGTATCATCACCCACCTGGTCGAATATACCGAGGAATCCAGCTATGGACGCGCCTTTCTGGTCGGGTTGCTCAACACCCTGCTGGTATCGTTCATCGGCATCATCCTCGCCACCATCATTGGCTTGATCGTCGGTATTGCGCGATTGTCGAGTAACTGGCTGATCGCACGCATCGCCACCGTCTACATCGAAATCATCCGCAATATCCCGCTGCTGCTGCAGATCTTCTTCTGGTATTTCGCGGTGCTGCGCACGCTGCCCTCGCCACGCGACAGCGCCACCTTCATGGATATCTTTTTTCTCAACAATCGTGGTCTTTACTCGCCCGCCCCGATCTACGAAAGCGGATTTTCACTGATCATGCTCGGACTGCTGGTCGCCATCGTTGCGGTGTTTCTCCTTGCGCGCTGGGCACACAGGCGTCAGGAGACGACCGGTCAGCAGTTCCACACCGTTTATGTATCGCTGGCAATTCTGGTAGGCCTGCCACTGTTGATGGCGGTAGTGGCCGGGTTCCCGCTGAGCTGGGAGTATCCAGCGTTGAAGGGGTTCAATTTTGTGGGCGGGCTGGTGATGATCCCCGAATTCGTCGCCCTGTTGCTGGCGCTGTCGATTTATACGGCTGCCTTCATCGCCGAG
This sequence comes from uncultured Candidatus Competibacteraceae bacterium, assembly GCA_965371945.1. Lineage (GTDB taxonomy): Bacteria > Pseudomonadota > Gammaproteobacteria > Competibacterales > JAHEDQ01 > CBDVAK01. Next base: position 2,212 of record CBDVAK010000118.1, on the reverse strand, counting down.
ATCGTGCGTGCCGGGATCATGGCGGTCAACAAAGGCCAGACCGAAGCGGCCTATTCAGTGGGGTTGAAGCCGGGTGTCACGCTGCGGCTGGTGATCCTGCCTCAGGCACTGCGAGTGATCATCCCACCGCTGACCAGCCAATACCTCAACCTCACCAAGAACTCGTCGCTGGCCGCGGCCATCGCCTACCCTGAACTGGTCTCCATATTCGCCGGCACGATACTCAATCAGACCGGCCAGGCGGTAGAAGTCATCGCCATCACCATGGGCGTGTATCTCACCATCAGCCTGGCGATCTCCATGCTCATGAACTGGTACAACCAAAAAATGGCACTGGTGGAGCGCTAGAACATGGCTGAAACAACTCCGACATACGAACCTGGCAGTCACCCAAGCCTGCCTCCTCCGGCCAGTTCCGTGGGCGTAGTGGGCTGGATGCGGGCCAGCTTGTTTTCCAGCCCGGTCAATACCCTGCTGACCGTACTGTCAATGTATCTGGTCTATCTGGTCATCCCGCCGGTAGTCGACTGGGCGTTCCTCAAGGCTGACCTGAGTGGCGACAGCCGCGACGCCTGCACTTCGGGTGGCGCTTGCTGGGTGTTCATCAATGTCCGCATCGAGCAGTTCATGTACGGCTTCTACCCTGCCGAGGAACGCTGGCGGGTTAATTTGACCTTCGGGCTACTGCTGGTAACCATCGTGCCGATGATGTTCGAGCGCATGCCCGGCCGCAAATGGCTGGCGTTGTTCGTGCTGTTCATCTTCCCGGTGATCGCCTATTACCTGCTGTTGGGAGGGTCGTTTGGGCTGCCCGAGGTGGAAACGCCCAAATGGGGCGGGTTGATGCTGACCCTGGTGATCGCCATCGTCGGCATCGCGGCCTCGTTGCCGATCGGCGTGGTGCTGGCGCTCGGGCGACGATCCGACATGCCGGTGGTGCGCTCGCTATGCGTGGCGTTTATCGAACTGTGGCGTGGCGTGCCGTTGATCACCGTACTGTTCATGTCCTCGGTGATGTTTCCGCTGTTCATGCCCGAAGGCGCTTCCTTCGACAAGCTGGTCAGAGCGCTGATCGGTGTCGCCCTGTTTTCGGCCGCTTACATGGCGGAAGTCATACGCGGCGGTTTGCAGGCCATCCCCAGGGGGCAGTACGAGGGCGCTCAGGCACTGGGCCTTAGTTACTGGAAGTTGATGGGTTTCATCATCCTGCCCCAGGCCATGAAACTGGTGATTCCCGGTATCGTCAGTACCTTTATCGGCCTGTTCAAGGACACCACACTGGTGCTGGTCATCGGCCTGTTTGATTTTCTGGGTATCGTGCAGGCCGCGGCCACCGATCCCAAGTGGCTGGGCTATTCGATCGAAGGCTACGTGTTCTGTGCCTTCATCTATTGGGTGTTTTGTTTCAGCATGTCCCGTTACAGCATGCATCTGGAGAAAAAGCTCGACACCGGCTACTGAGGCGATTGGCGGACCGGTGCGGGTGAAAATCAAAATGCGAGGAGAGCAACATGGCTGAGCAGGCAAGCGACATGCAGGTTTCGGACGAGGTCATGATCCAGATGATCAACGTCCACAAGTGGTACGGCCAGTTCCACGTGCTCAAGAACATCGATCTGACTGTCTACAAGGGCGAGCGGATCGTGATCTGCGGGCCTTCCGGCTCGGGTAAATCGACTTTAATCCGTTGCATCAACCGGCTGGAAGAGCACCAGAAGGGCCAGATCATCGTCGAGGAAACCGAACTGACCGGTGACTTGAAACACATCGAACAGATCCGCCGTGAGGTCGGCATGGTGTTCCAGCATTTCAATCTGTTTCCGCATCTGACGGTGTTGGAAAACCTGACCCTGGCGCCGATCTGGGTCCGCAAGATCCCCAAAGCGGAGGCCGAGGACACGGCCATGCACTTTCTCGAACGGGTCAAGATCCCGGAGCAGGCGCTCAAGTTCCCCGGCCAGCTTTCCGGAGGCCAGCAGCAGCGTGTGGCCATCGCCCGTTCGCTGTGCATGAAACCCAAGATCATGCTGTTCGACGAACCGACCTCCGCGCTGGACCCGGAGATGATCAAGGAAGTACTGGATGTCATGGTGGGACTGGCACAGGAAGGCATGACCATGATCTGCGTCACCCACGAAATGGGCTTTGCCAAAACCGTCGCCAACCGGGTGATCTTCATGGATGTTGGCGAAATCATCGAACAGAATGAACC
>CBDVAK010000117.1:0-10295 GCA_965371945.1 uncultured Candidatus Competibacteraceae bacterium | reverse complement strand
CGCTTCAGCGTGCGGTTTTCGGCGAGCAGATCGTTCATCGGGATGAGCTGCGGTGGTGACCTGATGTGGGGCCAGGGTGACTGGCCGAATACCGGTGTGCGGTGGGTATAGTATCCCACAGCCGCCATGGATCCAGGAGTCTGTCCGCTCCCGGAGAGACAGGTTTCGGCATGGTGAACCGGTACTGCAGCGGCACACTTCGATTTTTGCCGCGGCAGGGTCTCCTATTTGCATGGTAACGTAACCGCCCCGAGCAGGCGTCACGCTTTCTCCATGCCATGGTTCCTGTGTTGTCCAATCCCGTGTTGTCTGGTCGTATATGGGTGCTGCCTTTGCTGGTCCTGGCCCTGTGGTCGCTCGGAACCCTGTCGTCGGCCGAAAGCCTGTCGTGGGTGGAGTGGTGGGACCAAAATGACGACATCGCAAGCCTGTCGAGGATGCTGGTGGATGGGTCCCCGGAGGTTCGCGATGCTTCGTTGGCGGCGTTGCGAAAACGTACCGATGGTGTCGTGCCCGCAGTCGTTGCCGTGGCTGACGGCATTTCGCGGTCTGCGGTCGACCCGCAGGTAATCGCGACCCTGAGCGAGGCATTGCAAGACCCGGGTTCCGGGCAGCGGCAAGCGGCGGTTTGGGCGCTAAGGGCAGCTGCCAGCATTGGTTCGGTGCCAGCCTTGATCGAAGCGTTGCAGGGCGCTGACCGCAACGTCGCCAGGGTGGCTGCGATGGCGCTCGGCGATATCGGTGATCAACGTGCGGTGGCGCCGTTGATGGCACAGTTGCAGGATTCTTCGACCGATATGCGGGTCGCCAGCATTTGGGCGTTGGGTGAAATCGGTGCTCCTGCGGCAGTCGCGGCGTTGTTCAATGCCCTGGGGGATTCGCACCGTGAAGTTCGCGCCGAAGCTTCCGATGCGCTTGAAAAGTTGCAGGAGCCGAGCGGGCGCATTGTTTACAAGACTCTGCGAGGGTCGAAGCGGGCTCTGGCTCAACTGGGTCCGGACAGCGATCCCCGCTCTGTCGAACCGCTGCTGCGGGCGCTGGACAACCCGGATCCATTGGTCCGTGGATGGGCGGCAAAGGGTCTGGAAAAATTGGCTAGCGCCGCCGCCGTGTCGACTTTGCTCGAACACCTCGATGATCCGGTGGCAGAGGTGCGCGCCGCGGTCGCGTGGGCGTTGGTGGCCGCCGGTGACCCTCGAGCCGAGACACCATTCGTCAACATGTTGAACGATCCATTTGGCGAAGCCCGCGAGGCTGCAGCAGCGGGTCTGGTGAAACTGGCGGGGCCGGACGCGGTGGAAGCTCTGATCGACAGCGTCACCGATCCGGTAACAGAGGTACGCGGTTATGCGCTGGACGCGCTGGGCAGACTGGCGGATCGTCGTGCCCTGCCGGCAATCACGGTTGCGTTGCAGGACCCGCGGGGACAGGTCCGCGCCAGTGCTGCACGGGCGCTGGGGCCGGTGGGTGGCGAGGAAGTGCTGGCGATACTCGTGGAGGCCATGAACGATGCCTACTTCGGGGTGCGCGCGGGTGCGGTCGAAAGCCTGGGTGCGATTGGCGGACCGAAGGTGATATCTGTTCTTCGGGAGGCCCTGGACGATCCAGCCTCCGTGGTCCGCGCGAGGTCGATCCGGGCGCTGGCGAAGGTGCAGGGGAAAGATGCGGCGGAGATGTTGATGCCGATGCTGGTGGACCCTCATCGAACGGTACGGCGCACCGCGCTGGCAGTGCTCGAGAGTCTCGGCATCGGCTTGAGACCCCTGTTCGAGGACCCGAGCGCCAGTTCCGAGGCCACCCTGGCAGCCGTTGTGCGCGAACAGCAACCTTACGCGTCACAGGTGTTGCTGATGGCATTGCGGCATCCCGATCCTCTGGTGCGGCAGGCGGTCGCCCGTATCACCACCGGAATCGGCGGCTCATCGGTAACCGGCGCCCTGGTGACCATGGCGGGTGGTTGGAATCCGGTGGGCCGGGTGGAGGCGACTCGCGCATTGCTGCGGCTGCCCGGACAGGGGGCTGGTGACATTCTGGTGACCACAGCGAGGGTGCTGATACAACCGGCAAGCCTGGTTTATCTGGCGGGGGTGGTCCTGCTGGGTTGGTTGCTGCGACGCCGGTTCAAGACTCCCCGCAAGCATTCCACGGCCAGGCTGCGGCGGGCTTAGCCTTTCAGCGGACCATTCGAGTGCCAACGCCAGGCGGTTTCGACGATGGTGTCCAACGACGAGTACCCGGGTACCCAGCCCAGTGTTTGTCTGGCCAGGCTCGAATCCGCTACCAGTTGCGGTGGGTCCCCAGCGCGCCTTGGCCCGATTTTCACCGGTACCGGTCGACCGGACGCCCGCTCCACCGCGCTGATCACCTCGCGCACCGAGTGTCCCTGACCAGTGCCCAGATTCATGGCGATGCTGTTGCCCCCATCCATCAGGTAACGCAACGCGCGCAGGTGCGCGTCGGCGAGATCCAGGACATGGATATAGTCCCGGATTGCGGTACCGTCGGCAGTGTCGTAGTCGGTGCCGTAGATTTCCACCGTGTCCCGTTGTCCCAGTGCGGCTTCAATGACCAGCGGGATCAAATGGGTCTCGGGATCGTGGTGTTCGCCCAGCGAGCCATCAGGATCGGCACCCGCCGCATTGAAATAGCGCAGAGCGGTGTAGCCCAGGCCGTGCGCGCGTTGGTACCAGTACAGCGCCCGCTCCACAAACAGCTTGGATTCTCCGTAGGGATTGACCGGCTGCTGAGGTAGTTGTTCGGTGATCGGTACCTGTTCCGGCAAGCCGTAAGTGGCGCAGGTGGAAGAGAACACGATGGCATTGACGCCATGACCCGTCAGCGCATCGAGCAGGTTGAGGGTTGCACTCACATTGTTACGGAAATACTTGCCCGGGTCCGTCATGGACTCGCCGACATAGGCATAGGCGGCGAAGTGCACGACGCCCACGGGGCGATATTGGTCCAGCACCTGATCGATCAGCGTGCGATCCTGCAGGTCGCCCTCGATCAACGGACCCCAGCGCACTGCCGAGCGATGCCCATAGACCAGATTGTCAAGTGTGACAGGAAGGAAACCGGCCTCTGCCAGCACTTTGCAGGTATGGCTGCCGATATAGCCAGCGCCTCCGGTGACCAGTATCGCGGCTTGCATCGATTGATCTCTCCTGTCTGAAACGAAGGACACACCGTGACCGGCACGACCTATGCGATCTCCATGCCTGCCACTGGAGCGCCACGGCGAGTGTCGCTATGCTCGATCATACACAGCCGGCGGAGATCGTGGTCATGGGTGTTGACAGTACTGATCCGGAACCGGAGGTACCCCTGCGATTGCACCAGGAGTCGGTTCATCCGGATTGGGTCGACTACAACGGGCACATGAACGTTGCCTACTATCTGCTGGCGTTCGATCATGCCACCGACGCTTTGTTCGACTATCTCGATCTGGGGCGGCGCTATCTGCAGCGTGAGAACTGCTCATTTTTCACAGTGGAGGCACACCTTACCTATGAGCGCGAGGTGAACGAAGGTGATCCGCTCAGGTTCGAGACCCTGATACTCGGTGCCGACCAGAAGCGTATTCACTATTTTCACACCATGCATCACGCCCGGCAGGGCTACCTGGCGGCCACCAATGAACTACTGGTGCTGCACGTGGACATGACCCGGAGACGGGTGGCGCCGATGCGGCCCGGCGCCCAGCGGCAACTGCGAAGGGTCGTGGCTGCGCACTCTTCACAGCCCGTACCGTCACAGGTCGGTCACGTCATGAGCCTCTAATCGTATCTATATGATAATTTCGTATCGTTTTGACGACTTGGAACCTTGTGCCTAGGGCTGCACCACGCTATTCTACAACCGGTTATAAGGCAACTCAGACGTTGGAGCTGGTAAGTAATTTGCTACGCCCGCTTACATGTATTTCACGGAGGGATCCTTGATGGGCAAGACCATGGACAGGTTCTTGGCGATTAGTGCGGGGCTGGGATTTGAGGCTCTGGCGATCTATTTGGTAGTGTGGTTGCCGTCGTGGTGGGGTTTGTTGTTGGCCCCGGGCCTGTTGTGGCTGGGATGGCTGCTGGTTACGGAAGCTCGCAGACCCGCTCCGCTACAGATGCTGCCACCTGTAGATGAACCGGTTCGGCACGTCGAACATCACACTGACCGCAGAATGGCCGCCTGAACCGCGTCAACGTGAGCTTTCCCGGGTGGCAATCTCTGTAACCACCCAGATCACCAGCTCTTTCTGAACTTTCCCCAAGGCGTTGTCGAATGCAGTCACCACGGCGTCGATGGTGGTGCCATCGGCCTGGACGGTAGCCTCGAAACTGCGTGATCCGGCGATGTTCTTGCGAGGTTCGGCGATGATCTTGACATTGATCCGCACACGTACCAGCGGTGCGTTGCCGGCGGTGTCGAAATATTCGGCCTGGAATTCCCGCAATTCGGTCTTGATGTTGTAGTCCGAACGTAGCCCGATGGCCTGGCGCCCCACCGCCGCCAGGCTGCCGCTGTTCTCCAGGCTCTCCACCAATAGCGTCTGCACCATCTTTGGAGCTCGTTCAGTCCAGCGTGCATTGGCGAAGTACTTGAGCTCGGTGGTCGAAGGGCGCAGCGCGATTCGGTTGCTATCCAGGCCACCAGCCGCCAACGGTTCCTCCACCACTACCTGCTGCTCCACCAGCGGCAGATCCTCGGGGAAAGTGTTCTTGGGCGTCAGATTGTAGAGATTGGGAGCAGGCCCCAAAGGAATGATGCCGCCACAGCCCGATAGCAACACAAATGCCGACAACAGCATCATTGCCGCGCATCTGCCACGGCGAACGCCGAGCACCAACCGAGTGATGGTGCTCATTTGGCTTCGTACTCTGATTCCGGGACGCCCAGCAGGAAACGCGCGCCATCGGTTTCCAGTCGCTCGGTAACCCGCGCAAACGAGGCAATGAGCAGGCGGGCTTCGGTGACCAGGCGCGAAAATTCCACCAATCCGTCACCGATGAATTGATCGAGTGACTCGCGGTTTTTGCGTAGCAACCGATGGGTTTCGTCGGCAACCCGCTCGACCGAATTGGCAGCCTCGCGTACGTCCCTGGTCATTGTCGCGGTGTCTTCGTCCAGCGTTTGATCGAAGTTTGTCAACGTGGCCTGCAGCATTTCGAGCGTGGTGCCGGCCTGTTCGGCGAGTCCGTCGAGGCGCCCGGAAAAGTGCCTGAAACGACGCGCGGACGCCGTGATCTCGGTGCCTGCCTCCCCCAGTGTTTCCAGCAGCGTGGCGATTTCCCCCCGGCGTTCCGCGAACACGGATGTCAGCGCGTTGATATCCTTCAGCGTCGCGGTGATGAGTTGCTGGTTTTCTTCCCGCAACAGTTGCGAGGCCCTCTCTGCCAGGGTGATCCCCCGGTCGAGCAGTTGCGGCGCATTTTCGAACAGCTTTTCGAGCTGCGACTGGCGTGATGGAATCACCGGCAAACCACGATCATCCTCCGCGATCAACAAGCCGGCGCCCGCCACGGCACCTTCGATATTGATCGCGGCAATACCGGTAAGACTCTGTATTTGCAGGCTGGCGATATCACCGTTGCGGATCGGGGTTTCGCTGTTGACCCGAACCACTACGTTGACCCGTGAAGGGTCTTCCGGATCGATCGCGATGTGGCTGATGGTACCGACCTTGATACCCCGATAGCGCACCGGCCCGCCGACGCCCAGGCCCTGCACCGAGCCATGAAAGAATATTTGGTATTCACGCACGTCTTCCTGGAGGTCCACCCGGGCCAGCCAGATGACGAAACCAAAGGTGGCCGCCAGCACCAGCAGTACGAAGGTCCCAACCAGCAGATGGTTGACTCTGGATTCCATGCTTCAAAGGCCTTTGCCGGCAAAAGCGGCGCGGGCCCTGGGGCCCGTAAAGTAGCGGTGAATCCAAGGGTGCTGGTGACGCTGGAGTTCTTCAATGGTTCCGGACGCAACCACCCGGTGATCCGCCAATACCACCACACGGTCGCAGATCGCGTGCAGGCTGTCCAGATCGTGGGTGACCATGAACACGGTCAGGTCCAGAGTCTTGCGCAGACGGGCAATGAGGTCATCGAAAGCAGCTGCGCCGATGGGGTCGAGGCCGGCCGTGGGTTCGTCGAGAAACAGGATCTCCGGGTCCATGGCCAAGGCGCGTGCCAGCCCAGCTCGTTTGCGCATACCGCCGGACAACTCCGACGGGTATTTTCGACCTGATTCAGCCGCCAGACCCACCATGCCGATCTTCAGGTTGACAATCTCCGCGCCCAGCGTGGGCGAGAGATCGAGGTGCTCGGTCAACGGCACGCGGACATTCTGGGCCACAGTCAAGGAACTGAACAGCGCCCCGTCCTGGAAAAGCACACCCCAGCGTGATTCAAAGCGACGGCGCTGCTCGGGTTTCAGACCCGTCAGGTCCACACCGAACACCGTGATGTGGCCCTGCTGTGGACGCAGCAGCCCGACGATGGTGTGCATCAGTACGGACTTGCCGGCACCGGAAGCGCCGACCACACCCACCACCTCGCCACGAAAGACTTGCAGATCCAGATTTTGGTGCACCAGGTGCGCGCCGAACCGATTGGTCAGACCACGAACCTCGATGATGACCTCGTCTGTGCTCATGGTCGCGGGTTCAGATCCCGATGATCCCGAAAAAGATCGAAAACAGCGCATCGGATACGATCACCAGGAAGATCGCCTCGACGACCGCACGGGTCGTATGTTCACCGACGGACTCGGCACCGCCGGATACCTGCAGACCCTCGTAGCATCCTACCAGCCCGATCAGCACCGCGAACACGGGGGCCTTGATTATGCCCACCCAGAAAGTCCACAGGCCGGTGACTTGGTTGAGCCGGTCGAGAAAGACGTCCAATCTGATGTCCAGCGTTGCCCAGCTCATCAATGCCCCTCCGGCCAGACCGGCGATGTCGGCGACCACCGCCAGCAACGGCAGGGTCAGCGTCAACGCCAGTACCCGCGGCAGCACCAGCACCTCCACCGGGTCCATGCCCAGCACCCGCATGGCGTCGACTTCCTCGTTGAGTTTCATCGACCCCAGCTGAGCGGCAAAGGCGCTGCCGGAACGGCCGGCGATGATGATCGCGGTCATCAACACGCCCAGTTCGCGCAGCAGGGACAGCGACAACAGGTCGACCACGAAGATTTGGGCACCGAACCGTTGCAGCTGCAGAGCGCCCTGATAGACCAGTACGATGCCGATCAAAAACGACATCAGGGCGACGATCGGCACCGCGTTGAGCCCCACTGATTCCATGTGATGCACCGTTGCGGTGACACGCAGGCGGGCCGGCCGAATGGCGGTCTGCGCCATCACCAGGATGCCGCGTCCGAAAAAGGAGATGAAGCTGTCGGCGGTGAGCACCAGGTTGACCGTACTGGCGCCCAGATGCTCCAGAAACCGTGTCAACGGGTTGCCGCCGCGGGGTTCTGGTTCACAGCTTTGGTAGCTGTCTGCAACGGTGCGCAGCAATGCCGCGTGCTCGCGCTGCGCGCCACGGATCTTGAGTTGGCAACCTTTGCCGCGCAGATCCTTCAGAGTGCGAAACAGCAGCCAGGCACCCGCGGTGTCCAGGCCGGTTATTGCGCTCAGGTCGATACAAACCCGTTTCGCATTCAGGCTGACCACGGCTGCGACCTCTTGTTCCAGGCTGCCGGCATGAGCGATGCTCCAACGCCCGCCCGCGCCAAGCTCCAGCCCGTATTCGCCCTGTCGCTGGGTGAGCCAGCCGGGGTCATCATCTGGCTGTGCTCCGGAATCCTGCAATTTCTCACTCCCAATCCGGTGGGTAGTCCTGTTGACAGAAACCGCCTCAGGTACCCGGTCGAGGTTGGCACGGCCATCGCCAGCATTCAAGGCGGTGGCGCGCCGTTGCGCCAGGCACGACAATGACAGGATGAGGCTGTTCGCTGCTTACCGGTTTCCGGGACTGCCGGGCATGGTGCTGCCACGGTGGCTGTGTATCCTGCTGTTGGTGGTTCCGGCCGGCTGCCAGGGTGGGCAGCCGATGTCGGCTGAGGTGACCCTGTCACCTGCCATCGGCAACGGGGATGCGTACATGGGAGTGCGTTGGCTGGGGGCTGTACGGGTCGGGCAAGGTAGCAGTCCGGTGCCGGTGACCGGTTTGTCGGATCTGGCCTGGGACCAGGATGCCGGCGTGCTCTATGCGGTATCCGATCAGGGTTGGCTGTTCCACCTCCAGCCCGACTTCAAGTCTGGATACCTGACCGGGGTGGACGTGGTCGCCGCCTTTCCGTTGCGCAACCCAGGTGGTGTGGTGTTGGCAGCGGATCGACGGGATGCTGAAGGTCTGGCAGTTGTCGACCGCGGCGACCAAGGGTCTCGTCTGCTGGTCAGTTTCGAGGGTTGGCCGGCTGTTGCCGAATACACTATGCAGGGATATTGGCGCGCTGACCACGACCTGCCGGCAGGGCTCGCCCGAGCGCAGGACTACAGCAGCCCCAACAGTGGTCTGGAAGCCCTGGCCGTGCACCCGGACCTGGGTATCCTGGTCGGGACGGAGCGGACGCCACCCGGATTTGCCGCCAGGCAGGTGCCGATCGCCAGCCTGGGTGGGCGAGTCTGGCATTATCCGCTGGCAGCACCGGACCAAAGTGCGTTGACTGCCTTCGAGGTGCTCGAGGATGGTTCGTTGCTGACCCTGGAGCGGGCCTACGTGTCGCCCTGGGTGCCGCTGGTCATTTCACTGCGGCGCACCTGTCTGGACGCACTTGGAGGAGGCCCCCTGCGGGTTGGCGAGGTGGCGGTTTTCGATGCTGCCAGGAAATGGCGTCTCGACAATTTCGAAGGTCTGACCCGGCACGACGGCTGGCGTGTACTGATGGTCAGTGATGACAACAGCAATGTGTTGCAGGCCACTTTGCTGGTGTACATGGAGATAGATCCGCGAGTGTCGGATTGCCACCCGGAGCGGGGCGGATGAAGTGCTATCAGGACATCGATCTACCGACCCGGGGGCCATTGTGGGTGTTTGGGTACGGTTCGCTGATGTGGAAACCCGGTTTCACCCACCAACACTGCGTGACAGCGAGAATCTACGGCTACCATCGGTCTCTGTGTGTTTGGTCCTGGGTGCACCGCGGCACCCGCCAATTGCCGGGGCTGGTATTCGGTCTCGACCACGGCGGCTCGTGTCTGGGCAGGCTCTTTCAAGTGCCCGGCAGGTTTCGCGACACGACGCTGCGATATCTGCGTGACCGTGAGATGGTGACTTCGGTGTACCGGCCGCGCTGCCTGCCGGCTTACCACGGCAGCGGCGTGGTGAGTGCGCTGACTTTCGTGGTCGATCGCGAAGACATCCAGTATGCAGGGCGTCTGGCGATTGGGCAGGCCGCCGATGTGGCCAGATCGGCGCAAGGGTGCAGCGGCGCGAACCGGGACTACCTGCTCAATACCTGCGCTCATCTCCAGGAACTGGGCATTCGGGATCCGCAGTTGCAACAGTTGTGTGAGCAGTTGCGGAATCAGCGCTCGCGTGGGGCGTCTCCGGGCCGGAGAATCAGTTTCCCGCCGGTCCGGAATAGCTGACCAGCGATCCCAGCAACAGCATCGATGGCTGACCGTCCACCTGCAAGCCCTTGGCACGCTGAAACTCGCGAATCGCGTTGGCGGTTCGTTCACCCATGATGCCGTCAATCGGGCCGGGGGCGTAGCCCTGGGCACTCAGCCTTGTCTGAATCAAGCGAACCAGTGTCGGGTCGGTGCTGCGAACCGGCTGTGGCGTCGTAACGCTGCTGCCGAAAGCGGCCGGACGTTCCGGTTCCGCTGTGGGCTCACTTACGACATCCGGCGCTGATGCGGGGGCCGCGGTGAGCGTTGCCCCGGTGTCATCCGGCAGTGGTGCGGCTGCTTCGACGCGGGTGGGTGATGCCGGTGTGGTTGCCGTGGTTTCGGTAGTGGCCGCCAGGGGTTCGCGTGTTGGTTGTTGCAAGGCGGGTTGTTGTGGTGTGGCAACTCGCTCCACTGCCGGTGCTTCGTCGACGCCGGTGTCAGGCGCGGGTGCCGCGCTGCCCGCCGTGGATGGTAGCGGTTGGGTGCTGGAGAGTGGTGATGCAGCCTGGCTCACCGAGGCGGCGGGTTCGGTGTCCGGTGCGGATGTTTCCACGCTTGCAGGCGTGCTGGCCGCAGAGGGTTGCGGAGTGTCCGCCTCCACCACCGAATCGAGTGCCTCGATATCGGCATCCGCCTCAACGGTGGGAGGCTCCACCAGCATGTCGCGATGACGCTCGATGATGTC
>CBDVAK010000116.1:0-10324 GCA_965371945.1 uncultured Candidatus Competibacteraceae bacterium | reverse complement strand
TACCTGGCTGCCGGGACGGACGGAAGTATGACGATCTGGGCCGTGACTGTCGATGGCGCACGACGTATCGCCTCGATGAACCATGGGGGGGATCCGGTCGCATTTTCACGGAAAGGTACCGCCGTTGCCGGGGCGACCGGGAGCGACGTGCGAGTTTGGACCAACCTGGCAAGGGGACCCAGAGAAATTGCACGATTGGCTCACGCAGATGTGCGCGCCGTTATGTTCGGGCCGGACGATCGGACCCTGGCAACTGCCGGCCGTGATGGGACGGCGAGGCTCTGGGATCTCGACTCCGGGGTCGAGATTGTTCGCATGCCGCACGGGGCACCGGTGAACGACATTCTCTTCGGGCCAGAACCGGGCATGTTCCTGACGGCGAGCGGTGTACGATTGAGGGACGATGATGCGGTGCGCGTTTGGCAGATTCCGAACCCGTTCCGGGAGTACCTGCGGTCGGCAGATTTAGGCGGCGGTGTCGTCGCGGACGCGACACAGGTGCTGCGTTTTGCTCGCCGCGAGTTACAGCCTACGCGAAATGACGATGCCCTCAGCGTGGTGGCCGAGCGCGATGGCGAGAACGCAGTGCTGGTACGGAACACGGCCGATGGCAGTGTGGTCAGGCGGATAGAACGCGAGCAGGTGATCAAGGGCTTCGACCTCAGCGCCGACGGTGACGTGCTCGCGACGGCATCGGAAAAAGATGTGCAGCTTTGGAAGGTCGCGACAGGCGAGGAGATCGAGAGATTCTTCCACGCGCGGGATGTGCGAGAAGTTGTTCTCGGCCCGAACGGCGATCGGCTCGTCAGTACGACCAATCAAGGAAGCAACGTCGGAATGGACAATGTCGCCTGGATCTGGAAATCCACGGGCGAGATGATCGCGCAGCTTGAGCACCCCACACGCGTCCGCAGCGTTGATTTCAGCGCAGACGGCAATCTCGTTGCTACCGTGGCCGATGGGAGGGTGTGGTTATGGAGTGCCACCGGTGAGCCACACTCTGCAGTTGGCCAGAATGCCGGAGTAACGTCAGTAGCGATCAGTCCGGACTCGCAGCTCATCGCCACCGGCAGCACCGACGGTACCGCTCGCATCTGGGAACTCGACGGTGGTCGCGAACTGGCGCGACTGCCTCATTCAAGCGCTGTGCTTGGGGTTCGTTTCTCGCCAGATGGCCGCTTCCTGGCCACTGCGAGCTACGCGCAACCCTTCAAGAGCTTGTATGCCCGCCGCGACATCGTTCCCAGGCTTTGGCCGTTGCAGTCCCAGTCACTGCTCGACGAGGCCTGCACTCGCTTGTCCCGGGACCTGGACCAGGCAGAGCGTCGGCAGTATCTCGGCGCACGCGACCTTGGGGAGACGGCCTGCACGAACCTCATCCGCGTGGCGGATCGATGGCCGCATGGAGACACCGGGACGGAGTCCTCTCAGTTGGAAAACGGCGTCGCCCACGACGGTGAGTAGTGGCAATAAGTGACGTTGTGAGTGCTGGCGGATGCGCGTGGCGACTCGGCAGGATGTTCTGCTCCACTTGGGAACCCCTTACCGCGCTAACAGCTGGGTAAACAACCATAATATCCAGAGATTCTTCGACAACATGCGAAAAAGGGGTCAGGTCTCCCATTGCACATAAGTACGTGCAATGGGAGACCTGACCCCTCGATCCTGTCTGTTCTCGGACAGCCTCCAGACCTCATGTGATGATCGCGCTACCGGTTCTGGACCGGTAGCGTCTGCGCGCTGCACTCGTCTTCATCAACCAGTCTTCAACGCTGTTCTGCTCCGCAAAGGCTGGTCGGTTCTCGGGCCGCAGCAGGTAATAGCCGTGGCTGGTGCGGACTTCGAGCGGCCCGACCGGCCTCACGAGTTGCCCTTTGTCCAGCAAGTGATCCACAAGATGCGCCCAGCCCATCGCCACCCCCAGACCGTTCAGAGCGGCCTCGATTGCCAGCGGGTAGGTGTTGAACACGGCTGCCTGTTCCAGGTTGAGCACCGTCACGCCGCTATGTGCCAGCCATGTTTCCCAGTTCATCCATTCGGGGTGACCGCTGGATACTTCGATGAGGTCGTGCGCTGGCAAATCCGGAAGCGATGAGATTGCCGGATTTGTCGCCAGATACCCGGGCGAGCAGACCGGAAATACGGTTTCGCCAAACAACTGCCTGCAACGATAGCCCGGCCAGTTACCGTCACCGCGCAGGATGGTCAGATCTATGTCCTCGGCCAGGCATTCCTGGTCGCTGTCGGAAGCCACGAGCATGATCTTCAGATGCCGGTTGGAACGGTTGAACTTGCGCAGTCTGGGCATGAGCCACAAGGTCGCCACCGAATTGGTCGCCGCCAGGGTGACGGTATTTCTCTGCTGGTCGGAGAACATCTCGCGCGAGGCATCGCGCAACGATTCCAGGGCCGGAAGGATCTTGTTGTACATCGCGTGCCCCTGTGGCGTCAGCCGGATCGACCGATGCCCGCGGAAAAACAGCGGCACGTCGTAATGCTGTTCAAGCAGGCGCACTTTTCTGCTGATCGCCGTCTGACTGATGTTCAGGTCACGTGAGGCTGCCGCAAAGCTCTGGCGCCTGGCCGCGGATTCGAATGCCAGAAGATAATCGAGCGGAGGCAGGACAGTTCGCTTTCTGATCATATCCAGAACCAGGACTTTGATCGGCGCGGCATCATGGGCTTACCGTCGCAGCGCGGGTGAAGTTTTCACAAAAGCGACGGATCGGCTGCGAATCCTTGATGCATTGATTAGATCACATGAAATTATCTTTGCCACAAATATCTTTGGGCAATGCCCCGCAATTCTCTTGGCTCGGCTGCCGCCGATTCTTGCGACAATGTTGTCACGCCGAAGGCGAGAATCTCCGGCATAAGTTCCATTCAGAAGAACCATCAGAAACGGGGAGTTACCATGAAACTCAAGCACGCAATACCGGCTACGGTGCTGATGGCAGTCCTGTCGTCAACCGTCATCGCCGCGGACAGCAGCGACCCGATCGTGATCCCCATTCACAATTGGTCAAGCCAGATCGTGATGTCGGACCTGGTCGGTCAGATGATGGAAGAACTGGGCGACAACGTCGAATATGTCACCACCGACAGCCAGGCAGTCTACGAATCCGTCCGCCTCGGCGACGTGGCGCTGGAGCTCGAGGTCTGGGAAGGGGCCTTTGGCGCTTCATTCCGCGAGGCGCTGTCCAAGGGGGGCATCGAGGACGCGGGCGACCATGACGCGGTGACTCGCGAGGATTGGTGGTACCCGATGTGGACCAAGGAGGCCTGCCCCGGTCTACCCGACTGGCGTGCGCTGAACGACTGCGCGGCGCTTTTCGCAGTACCCGAGACCGGTGACAAGGGCCTGTTTCTCGACGGTCCGGTGGACTGGCTCAAGCACGGGAAGGAGCGGGCCGAGGCGCTGGATATGAACTTCGTGGTAAAGAACGCAGGCTCGGCCGCGGCGCTCTGGGCCGCCATCGGCGCGGCGGAGAAGGATAAGAAACCGGTGCTGGTGTTCAACTGGACCCCGAACTTTGCCGAGGCAGTGTGGCCGGGTGAGTTCGTGGAGTTCCCGCCTTGGGAAGATGGCTGCGACACTGATCCGACCAAGGGGCCGAACAAGGAAGCGCTCTTCGACTGCGGCAACCCGGCCCAAGGCTACCTGAAGAAGGCCGCTTGGGTCGGCATGAAGGACAAGTGGCCGGCGGCTTACTGTCTGCTTGGCAAGATCAGCTTCACCAATGCCCAGATAGCCGAGATGGCCAAGCTGGTGGACATCGACGAGATGGAGCCGGACGAGGCAGCCGCGACCTGGCTGGAAGACAACCGTGGCGTGGTCGATCCCTGGATCGAAGCGTGCAAGAGCACCTAGGCTGCCGCCCTAAGGCCACCGCCTAAGGCCACCGCCGCCCCGCAGCCATGGTTGCGGGGCGGCACTCCGACTGGAGCGCGCAGGCCCATGACCGCTCAAACCCCCGTCATTTCAGCCCGCAACGTCTGGAAACTGTTCGGACCGGACGCGAAGGGTTACCTGGCGAAAATGCCGCCCGGACACAGTTACGACGAGATCCGGGCCGATGGCTACATCGCCGGCGTCAACGATGTTTCTATCGAGGTCAGCCGCGGCGAGATGCTGGTAATCATGGGGTTGTCGGGCTCCGGCAAGTCCACCCTGGTGCGCTGCTTTTCCCGCTTGCACGACATCACTGGCGGCACCATCGAGATCGAGGGGCAGGACATCGGGGCGCTTTCTGAGCGCGGGTTGATCGAACTGCGTCGCTCGAAGATGGGCATGGTGTTCCAGTCCTTCGGATTGCTGCCGCACCGAACCGTGCTCGACAACGTGGCTTTCCCGCTGGAAATGCGCGGGCAAGACCGCCACGCCCGGCGCGAACGCGCGTTGGAGGTGATCGAATTGGTAGGGCTCTCGGGGCGCGAGGACTATTTTCCGCGCGAACTGTCCGGCGGCCAACAGCAGCGGGTGGGTATCGCTCGCAGCCTCGCCATCGAGCCCGACATCTGGTTTCTCGACGAGCCTTTCTCAGCTCTCGACCCGTTGATCCGACGCGAGATGCAGGACGAGTTCCTGCGTCTGCAGGGGATTCTCGGCAAAACCATTGTCTTCATAACTCATGACTTCGACGAGGCGCTGCGGCTGGCCGACCGCATTGCGATCATGAAAGACGGCGCCGTGGAACAGTGCGACACCCCGGACAAGATCGTGCTGAATCCGGCCACAGAATATGTTGCCAAGTTCACCAAGGACATCGACAAGGCCCGGGTGGTACATGCCGGCGGGTTGATGCAACCTCTGGACGGCACCACCGTGACAGGTCCGCCCGTGGAAGCACGTGCCACGATTCTTGCGCTGGCGCGGACGCTGGTCAACGATGCCCGCACACATCTGCCGGTCGCAGATTCCTCCGGCAAGGTCATCGGCTTGCTGTCGCGCCAGGCGGCGCTGGACATGCTGTTGGGTGAGGATTGATGGCGGCCACCGACCTCGTCCGTCCCGCCCGGGAACTTGCGGAGGGAGGGGCGCGAAACACCGCGCTGTGGCTGATCCTTACCGTAGCGGCGGTTCTGGCGCTAGCGGGCTGGGGTGGTCTGTTGCCGGGCTGGCTGCAGCGGGTGCCTGACAGCATGGTGCCCCCGACGGCGGTCTGGCTGGATGTGCTGTTCAACTTCGTCAAGGACGATCTGGGGCTGATCAAGCTTACCCGTGCGATCTCTGGGTTTCTGGAATACGCGCTCGATACCACCGGAAACCTTCTCTACGGCAAGCGCCGCTGGCCGTTTCTCGGCCCGATCCCGTGGACCGCAATCGCCGCTTCGGCGGCTGTGCTCGGTTATTACCTGGGCGGGCTCCGCATGGCGCTTCTGGTCGGTGGCACCTTCGCCTGGACCGCGCTGATCGGTCAATGGAAGATCGCCATGCAGACGATATCGGTGCTTACCGTGGCGGCCCCGCTGGCGTTCCTGATCGGCCTCGGCCTCGGTATCGCGGCGTGGAAATATGCCTGGTTCGAGCGTGCTTTGAAACCGGTGTTGAGCGTGTTGCAGACGCTGCCTTTCTTCACCTACCTGCTGCCGGCGGTGATCTTCTTCAAGGTTGGTCCCACCGCCGCCGCCGTGGCCACCATCATCTTTGCGATCCCTCCGATGATCCTGATGACCACGCTGGGGCTAAAAAAAGTCAGCCCCGAGGTGGTCGAGGCCGGCAAGATGTCGGGCTGCACCCGCGGGCAGATGCTGCGCCACGTCTATCTGCCCGCGGCCCGCACCGAGATTCTGGTGGGCGTCAACCAGGTGATCATGCTCTGCCTCGCCATGGTGGTGCTGACCGCCTTTATCGGAATGCCGGGGTTGGGTGCAAAGCTGCTGGCAATGATGAATTCCTTCAAGCTGGGGCGGTCCTTCGAGATCGGTGTCACCATCGTGCTGTTGGCGGTGACGCTCGACCGGATGTCCAAGGCCTGGGTCGTCAAGCAGCCCGAGCATTTCGAGCGCGGCACGCCTTGGTGGCGGCAGCACATCTACCTGCTATCGGCCATTGGGTTGTTTGTTCTCTTGCTGGTGCTGGCGCAGCACCTGCCGGTCCTCGCCGAGATCGGGCGCAAGCAGCATTTCAGTCAGGGCAAGGCGATCGATACCGCGATCAAGACATTTCTCGACATCGACGTGATTCAGGCCGTCACCAACTGGCTGCGCTGGTTTCTCAACGTCTGGGTTCTGATCCCGTTCCGCGATTTCCTGCTGTCTTTCCCGACCCCGGCATTCGTCCTGCTGGTCACTGCCTTCGCCCTGTGGCTGGGCGGGCGCAAACCGGCAATCTATGCCGCGATCTTCTTCACCATCGTCGCTTTCTCGGGCTGGTGGGACCGCTCGGTAATCACGCTCTACGAGGTAATCTCGGCGGTGATTCTGGCGATGTTGATCGGCCTGCCGCTGGGCATCGTCGCAGCGCGGTCTGAACGCTGGTCACGGCGGATCTTGCTGTTTTGCGACACCGCGCAGACCTTCCCGAGCTTCATCTACCTGATCCCCGCGATCATGCTATTTGGCGTCAACGACGTGGCGGTGGTGTTCTCGGTCCTGATCTTCACGGTGGTGCCGCTCACGCGCTATACCATCGAGGGCCTGCGCACCGTGCCGCCCGAGATCACCGAGGCCGCCGACATGTCCGGCGCCACCCGGATGCAGAAGCTGAGATCGGTGCAGTTGCCGCTGGCGCTACCGACCATGGCGGTGGGTTTCAACCAGGCGATCATGTTTGCTTTCTTCATGGTGATCATCGCCGCCTTCATCGGCACCCAGGACCTGGGCCAGGAACTGCAGCGCACCCTTGCCGGTACCGACCTGGGCAAGAACTTCGTGCTCGGCATGAACGTATCGCTGATGGCGCTGACCTTCGACATGGCGATCATGAGCTGGGCGTCGAAACGCAAACGCGCATTGGGATTGGAGTGAAGAGCGTCAATCCTATTTTCGAGATGCCTTTCGAACGCCATGGCGTCCGGGTTCCCGGCCTGCCCGTGCTGCCGCCGGGCGTGGAGCGCTATCCGGTGCCCGGCGGTGGCTCGCGCGCCGTGCGGATCTGGCAGGGCGACGAGATCATTGTGCTCGACCGCGAGGGTCTGCAGCCTGGCGAGCTGACCTTTTTCGGCCCCGACCGCCGCTCGGACGCGGCGATGCTGGGTGCCAGGGGGCGTGGGCGCCCGAGTGCCACCATTGCCACGCTGGCCAGCGGCGTGCCGTCCGGGGCGAAGGTGTTAAAGGCATTGACTGCGGCCAGTTTCGACATCGCCACCGGTGATGTAGTTCGTGTCTTCGGGCAGCGCTCGCGCCCTGGCGATCAGACGGGGTTCACCGCGCAATGCAACGGGCTCCTGATCGTCGCTGCACCCGGTGGGCCGATGTTGCCCGACCAACAGGACGCGCCCACCGAGCTGGTGCTTTACCTCCGCCGCGCCGACCCGGTCGCGGCAAAGTCGGAGATCGGCCCGCCCGACCCGCTGGCCGAGCCGGTGCAGGACTTCAACATCCGTCCCGGCAACGCCACCGCCTATGAGGTGAAGACGGGCGAATACATCCAGATCCTTGACGTCAAGGGCCGCGAGTGTTCGGATTTCCAGGCATTTTCGCGGCGCGCGTTGGACCGCGGGCTGGGACGCGAGATCGACCCCACCACCACCCGTAGCCTGATGGGGTCGCTCTACCCCGAGCCGGGGCTCTTTTCCAAATACTGGACCGTGGACCAGGAGCCGTTGGTGGAGATCGTCCAGGATACCTGCGGCCGACATGACACGTTCGGGCTTGCTTGCACCGCGCGCTACTACGAAGATCTGGGCTATCCCGGGCACTTGAACTGTTCGGACAACATCAACGCGGAACTTGCCCGCTTCGGCGTCCGCCCGCGCGGCGGCTGGCCGGCGATCAACTTCTTCTTCAACACGCTCCTCGACCAGACCAACGCCATCGGCATGGACGATCCCTGGTCGCGGCCCGGCGACTACGTCCTGCTCAGGGCGCTCACCGATCTCGTTTGTGTCTCTACCGCCTGCCCCTGTGACGTAGACCCGGCCAATGGCTGGAATCCGACCGACATTCAGGTGCGCACCTACCGCACTACGGAGACCTTCGAGCAATCCAGGGGATACCGAAAATCTGCGGAGGCGGATGTGGAAGTGACAAAGAAAACCGGGTTTCACGGCTGTTTTTCCCGGCACACCCGGGATTTCGTCGAATACAATGGCTACTGGCTGCCCGGCACCACCACCCACCACGGTGCAGTTGCCGAATACTGGGCCTGCCGCGAAAAGGCGGCAGTGATGGACCTGTCGCCTCTGCGCAAATATGAGGTGACCGGTCCCGATGCCGAGGAGTTGATGCAGTCCTGCCTCACGCGCGACATAAAGAAGCTCAGTGTCGGGCAGGTGGTCTACACGGCCATGTGCTACGTGCATGGCGGCATGATCGATGACGGCACCGTCTACCGGCTCGGCGAGATGAATTTCCGATGGATCGGCGGTGCCGACACCAGCGGCCTGTGGTTGCGTGAGCAGGCCCGCAAACGGGGGTTGAACGTCTGGGTGCGGGACTCCACCGACCAGCTACACAACATCGCGGTTCAGGGCCGGCTTTCGCGACAGATACTGCGCGAGGTGTTCTGGACACCGCCAATTCGGCCGACCATCGACGAACTGGGCTGGTTCCGCCTGACAGTGGCGCGAATCGGTGATGAGCGTGGCACCGCGGTCGTGATCAGCCGCACCGGCTATTCCGGCGAGTTGGGCTATGAAGTCTTCTGCCATCCCAGGGATGCCGAAGAGGTTTTTGACCGAATCTGGGATGTGGGAGCCCCGCAGGGGATGACTCCGCTCGGGCTGAAGGCGCTTGACATATTGCGCATCGAAAGCGGACTGATTTTCGCCGGCAGCGAGTTCGACGACCAGACGGACCCTTTCGAAGCCGGCATTGGTTTCACCGTGCCCCTGAAGTCGAAGAAGGACGACTTCATCGGGCGCGCGGCACTTGAAGAGCGCAAATGGCACCCTCAGCGGAAACTGGTAGGTCTGGATATCGTAAGCGGCGTGGTTCCGTCGCCGGGTGACTGCATCCGTGTCGGCAGGGCGCAGATCGGGCAGATAACTTCGGCGACGAGATCACCGATCCTCGGCAAGACGATTGCGCTGGCGCGCATCGCCGTCGAATACGGAGACATCGGTACCGAAGTCGAGGTTGGGCAGCTGGATGGACAACAAAAACGTCTGGCGGCGACCGTCACCCTCTCTCCGCATTTCGATCCTAGCAAGGAACGGGTCAAAGGGAATTACGATTGAAAGCCGCGCGCCATTCGTGGTCGGCGGCCGAGAGGGACCGGTAAACCGGGTTGAGCAGGGAGGCGGAGCAAGCACGCGAAGCGAGTCGCAATGACACCACCCAACCACCCAGGCATATTCATCTCCTACGCTCGCGATGACGACGAGGCGTTTGCAAAGCGGCTTTGGGTCCATTTGGAAAAGAGCGGGTTCGATGTGTGGTGGGACCGCGAGGCGATGGCAAGCCGCGGCCGCACTTTCCTCCGCGAGATAAGAGACGCGATCGCCACTGCGGGCCGCGTCCTGCTAATCATCGGACCACGAGTCGGACACTCGCCTTACGTCGAGGTGGAGTGGCGCCACGCTTTGCGGGAGGGCGTGGTGGTGACGCCACTGCTTCGTTTGGGCGACTACCAGGACGTACCCGAGGTACTGCGGCCGTTGCACTGCGAGGACGTGCGGTCATCGGTTCCCGAGGCGCAGGCATTTGAGAGAATACGTCGCATCGTCTCCAGCCCGGTTCCTGCTCTCGGACCCCTGGTGGGAGTCCCCCGTCTGCCGACCCCGTACCTCGAGCGACCTGACCGGCTGGATCAACTACGCTCACGCATCCTCATCGACTCCTACAAGCCTGTCGACCTCCAACCTGACCAACGCATAACCTCGATCACCGGAATGGGTGGGGTTGGCAAGAGTGTGCTGGCGGCGGCGATTGCACAGGCGCCGGACGTGCGGCGCTCGTTCGAAAATGGCATTTACTGGGTTGTCGCAGGTCGTGACGCCGATACGCTGCGGACCCTGGTTGGTGTCGGTTTGGCGGTGGGTGACGACAACGTGGACCGCTACACCGGCGTACCCGAAGCGCGGCTGCTGCTGGGCAAGGCCCTTTCGAACCAGAACTGCCTGATCGTACTGGATGACGTTTGGAAAGTGGAGGTCGCCGAGGCTCTCCATACCGCGGCGGGGAAGCAGGTGCGTATCCTGCTTACCGGCCGAAAACGGAA
>CBDVAK010000115.1:0-10387 GCA_965371945.1 uncultured Candidatus Competibacteraceae bacterium | reverse complement strand
AACATCCTACGCAATCTGGTAACTTTGTTTCCGCCAATCGCCTAAATCACCGATCACTTGCAGATGTGGATGAGGCACCTGCCTTGCGGGGCCCGCTCCCAGGTCACCGCTATACCTCAGCCAGGTCTCCACTGGTTTCGAGCCACGCACGGCGGTCAGGCGCACGTTTTCGCGCCAGCAGCATATCCATCATCGCAGCAGCGGCCTGGCCGTCGTGGTCCAGCGTCAACTGCACCAGCCTGCGGGTATCCGGGCTCATGGTCGTCTCTCGCAGTTGCAGGGGGTTCATTTCTCCCAGCCCCTTGAAGCGGGTGACGCTGACCTTGCCCTTTCTGTGCTCGGCCTCGATTCGATCCAGCACGCCCTGCTTCTCTGCCTCATCCAGAGCGTAGAACACGTCCTTGCCGACGTCGACACGATACAACGGCGGCATCGCCACGCAGATCCGGCCGGCTTCCACCAGAACACGGAAGTGACGCAGGAACAATGCGCATAGCAGGGTCGCGATATGCAGACCATCCGAGTCGGCATCAGCCAGAATACAAACCCTGCCATAACGCAGGTTGTCGAGTCGCGAACTACCGGGGTCGACACCCACTGCCACGGCGATATCGTGTATTTCCTGGGATGCCATCACTTCCGCCGAATCCACCTCCCAGGTATTGAGTATCTTTCCCCGCAAAGGCATCACTGCCTGAAACTCGCGGCTGCGCGCCTGTTTCGCGGAACCACCCGCGGAGTCCCCCTCGACCAGAAACAACTCGGAGCGATCCAGGTCATGGGTGCTGCAATCGGCCAGCTTGCCTGGCAACGCCGGGCCCGTGGTCACCTTCTTGCGCACCACCTTGCGCCCGGCACGTTGGCGTCGCTGAGCGGCCTGGATCGCAAGAGTCGCGATTTTTTCGCCGGTATCGGCATGCTGGTTGAGCCAAAGGCTGAAAACATCCTTGACGACACCGGACACGAACGCCGCGCACTCGCGTGAAGACAGCCTTTCCTTGGTCTGTCCTGAAAACTGCGGATCTTGCATTCTTACCGAAATCACATAGCTGATGCGGTCCCAGACATCCTCGGGAGCGATGCGGATGCCACGCGGGATCATGTTGCGAAACTCGCAAAATTCGCGAACCGCCTCGGTAAGCCCGGTCCGCATGCCGTTGACATGGGTGCCCCCGAGTACGGTCGGAATCAGATTGACATAGCTCTCGGTGACCGCGTCGCCACCCTCCGGCAACCAGCACAGCGCCCAATCCACTGCTTCACGCTCGCCGCTCAAAGAACCGATGAAAGGTGGTGTGGGCAAACACTCGAAATCACTCAGCGACTCACTCAGATAAGCTTCCAGGCCATCTTCATAGCACCATTCCCGCTGTTCCCCCGACGCTTCATCGTGTAGCGTGACCGTCAGCCCCGGACATAGCACGGCCTTGGCCCGCAACAGATGGTTGAGGGCCCGCAGCGAAATCCGCGCACTGTCGAAGTACGCCGGATCGGGTTGAAACTGCACTGTGGTCCCCGTGTTGCGACGGCCGACATCGCCGATGACACGCAGATCGCTGACCTTGTCGCCATGGGCGAAAGCCATGTGATATTCGTGCCCGTCGCGCCTGACCCAGACTTCCAGACGCGTGGACAAGGCATTGACCACCGACACGCCAACACCGTGAAGACCACCGGAGAACCGGTAACTTCGCTCAGTAAACTTGGCACCCGCATGCAACCGGGTGAGGATCAGCTCGATTCCGGGAACGCCCTCCTGAGGATGCAGATCGACCGGCATGCCACGACCATCGTCGCGCACCGTGACCGAACCGTCGGTATGAAGCACCACCTGCAGCCGGGTCGCATACCCCGCCAGCGCCTCATCGACACTGTTGTCGATCACCTCCTGGATCAGGTGGTTGGGTCTGGTGGTATCGGTGTACATCCCCGGTCGTCGCCGCACGGGGTCCAAACCGCTTAGAACTTCGATGGCCGATGCATCGTAGACGTTGCTCATACCTTGTCCAAATTCGATTGAGTGGAATTCGTATCCAGGTCGCCGAACGCCGGCACCAGAGGGGCCTCGCGATCGACCAATTGACGCTCCCGGTCGGTGGAGTTTAAGTTACAGACCGACAAAGCAGGTAGTCACAACGATCCCGGGGCCGGCTGACACCATGAATAAACAGAAAACACAGGAGCATCCTGTCGATTTTGAGAAATCCCTGGCGGAACTCGAAGCCGTGGTCGAAAAACTGGAGCATGGCGATCTGGGGCTGGAGGAATCATTGCGCTTGTTCGAATCCGGGGTCAAGCTGACACGCATCTGCCAGGGGGCCCTGCAGGTGGCGGAACAGCGGGTCGAGCAACTGCTGGAGAAAAACGGCGATCTCGAGGTCGTGCCCTTCAAAGCCGAACCAGGTGAATAACCGAGCCTCCGCGACCTGATCCGCGATCCGTGAACATGGACAAATTCTCAACAGTCCAAGGCGTTGGCGGCCGTGACGTGGGTGTGGGTGGCGCCTTGCGGGACCGTCAACAGCAGGCTATTGAAACTGGAAAATGGATAGCAGACATCTTGATTGAACAATTTCTGGCACGGCTGGAACCTGCCCTGGAAGAATGCCTGCCGGCCGCCAACATCCTGCCCTGCCAACTCCACCAGGCGATGCGCTACGCGGTGCTGGGGGATGGCAAGCGGATCCGGTCATTGCTGGTCTACAGCGCCGGGCATGCCGTGGGCGTGCCGCCACAACAACTGGACGGCCCTGCTTGCGCGGTCGAGCTGATCCACGCCTATTCGCTGGTCCACGACGATTTGCCAGCCATGGATGACGACGAACTGCGCCGGGGACAACCCAGCTGCCACAAGGCCTTCGGTGAGGCCACCGCCATTCTGGCAGGGGATGCCTTGCAGACCCTGGCGTTCCGGATTCTGGCCCGCGACCGTACCCTGAGCGTAGCACCCGCCTCGCGGTTACGGATGATCGGAATCCTTGCGGATGCGGCCGGCTCCAGAGGCATGGCCGGCGGCCAGGCCATAGACCTGGAGGCAGTCGGTCGGGAACTCGACCTGGCCGCCCTGGAGAGTATGCACATACACAAGACCGGGGCACTGATCCGGGCCAGCGTGTTGCTGGGGGCCCGGGCCGCCGAGCCGCTAGACGAGCAGACCCTGCAGCAACTGGATCGCTACGCGAAATGTATCGGTCTGGCATTCCAGATCCAGGACGACGTCCTCGACGAAATGGGAGACAGCCGTGAAACCGGCAAGCCGACCGGCGCCGACCGGGCCCTGCACAAACCCACCTATGTATCCCTGCTCGGTGTCGAGGAAGCCCGCAGACAGGCTGGCGCCCTGCACGACGAGGCGTTGCGATGTCTGACGCCGCTGGGCGCGCGCGCCCAACCTCTGATCTCGATAGCGGACTATGTGGTCCAGCGTAGCCGATAGCCCGCCGACCCGGCCCTGGCCACCAATGGACGAAGATTGCATGGCCACGGGCTGGGCCTCATAATGCGCTCCTTCGCCCACCCGGGGGTGATCGATCGGCGTCGGGGACCGTTACCGCGCGTCGCCGCAACAGCGCGGAGCTGGTAACGCAGCGCATGACCACAGATCAGACTTTCTCCCTGCTCAGGACCATCGACTCGCCAGCCGACCTTCGCGCTCTGCCGGAAAACGCTCTGGCGCAGTTGACGAGCGAACTGCGTGATTTCCTGATCGACTCGGTTTCCCGCAGTGGTGGCCACTTCGGCGCCAATCTGGGTGCCGTGGAACTGACCGTGGCACTGCACTATATCTTCAACACACCCGATGATCACCTGGTGTGGGACGTCGGTCATCAGACTTACGCGCACAAGATACTGACCGGACGTCGGGAACAGTTGCGGAGCATACGCAAGCTCAACGGCCTGGCTCCTTTCCCGCGTCGCGCGGAAAGTGAGTATGACGCCTTTGGCGTGGGCCATTCCAGCACCTCAATCAGTGCAGCCATCGGCATGTCCATCGCCGATCGCCTGCTGGGGCTGGAGCACAAGTCCGTGGCCATCATCGGTGACGGTGCCCTGAGCGCCGGCATAGCTTTCGAAGCACTCAATCATGGCGGCGACATAAAGGCCGATGTACTGGTGGTGCTCAACGACAACGAGATGTCGATTTCGCCCAATGTCGGCGCCCTGTCCAACCACCTGGCCCGGCTGCTCTCCGGCAGAATGCTGTCGTCGATGAGAGAGGGGGGCAAGAAGGTGCTCAGCCACGTGCCGCCGATGTGGGAAATGGCACGCCGAGCGGAAGAGCATTTCAAGGGTATGGTCATGCCCGGAACGATCTTCGAGGAAATGGGTTTCAACTATTTTGGCCCCGTGGACGGCCACGATTTACCCAATCTGATCGGTACCCTGGCCAACCTTCGTGATCTTGAAGGGCCCCGGCTGCTGCATGTGGTCACTCGCAAGGGCAAGGGTTACCCTCCGGCTGAAAAGAAACCGGTGAAATATCACGGCGTCTCCAGCTTTGATCCGCAAACGGGCATCGCCGCCAGCCGCGGCAGCCAGGGCCCCACCTTTACCGAAGTTTTCGGTCAATGGCTGTGCGACATGGCCACCCGCGACATCCGTCTGTTCGGGATCACCCCGGCGATGCGCGAAGGCTCCGGCCTGGTAGCTTTTTCGGAACGCTTTCCGGACCGCTACGCGGATGTGGCCATCGCCGAACAACACAGTGTGACGCTGGCCGCCGGGCTTGCTTGCGCGGGAATGAAACCGGTGGTCGCCATCTATTCCACCTTTTTGCAACGCGCTTACGACCAACTGATACACGATGTCGCGGTGCAGAATCTGCCAGTGCTTTTCGCCATCGACCGCGCCGGACTGGTTGGGCCGGACGGACCCACGCATGCCGGCAGCTTCGATCTCAGCTACCTGCGCTGTATTCCCAATATGGTGATCATGACACCGGCTGACGAGAATGAATGCCGGCAGATGCTGAGCACCGGGTTCCAGTTGCAGGGCCCGGCGGCAGTGCGTTATCCGCGGGGACGGGGACCGGGTGTTCCGGTTGCCACCACCCTGGAGACACTGCCCGTCGGCAAGGCCCAGGTGCGGCGCCGGGGAAGCGGGCTGGCGATCCTGGTATTCGGCACCCTGCTCGCCGAGGTGCAGGACGTGGCGGAGCAACTCGACGCCACCTTGATCAACATGCGATTCGTCAAGCCGCTGGACCAAGGGATCGTGCTGGAGATGGCCGCAGACCACCGCCGTCTGGTGACCATCGAGGAAAATGCGGTGCTGGGCGGTGCCGGCAGCGCGGTCAACGAATTGCTGGCAGCACACGATATCACCACCCCGATTCTCAACCTCGGATTGCCTGATCGCAACCTCGAACAGGGCAGCCGCGAAGAACTGCTGGCCCAGTGCGGCCTCGACCACGCCAGCCTCGCCAGCCGGCTGCAACACTGGATTCTGGCCGCGGCCTGAGCGACCGTTTGTCACTGCCCGTGGTCTCGGGTAACATCCGCCAATCCGTATTTCCGAGTTAATTAGTCAGGAATTTGTTTGCCGGACCACGCGAGCGGACCAAAAAGGGTATACAGAGTACCCGAGCTGCCACCGGCAACCTTGGAGAAAACGCTATGACACAGGCCACCCAGGTAACCAACGTCGCACCGATGGAAGATGTACAGGGTAGCCCCGACAGTCGTCGGATACCCATCAACAAGGTGGGGATCAAGGAGATTCTGCACCCGGTCAGGGTTCGCGACCGCAGCGACGGCGAGCAGCATACGATCGCGTCTTTCAACATGTACGTCAACCTGCCGCACAACTTCAAGGGCACGCACATGTCCCGTTTCGTGGAGATACTCAACCATCACGAGAAGGAGATTTCGGTCCACTCCTTCAAGGAGATGCTGTCAGAAATGACGGTCCGGCTCGAGGCACAGGCCGGCCACATAGAAATGACGTTCCCCTACTTCATCAACAAGGCTGCACCGGTATCGGGTGTCAAGAGCTTGATGGACTACCGGGTCACCTTCATCGGCGAAATCCACAACGGCAAGCCCTGCATGAACGTCAAAGTGGTGGTACCGGTCACCAGCCTGTGTCCCTGCTCCAAGAGCATTTCCGACTTCGGAGCCCACAATCAACGTTCCCATGTCACCCTGAACGTACGCATCAAGCAATTTATCTGGATCGAGGAACTGATCGAGATGGTGGAACAGGAAGCCTCCTGTGAGCTCTATGGGTTGCTCAAACGCCCCGATGAGAAACATGTAACGGAGCGTGCCTACCGGAATCCAAAGTTCGTCGAGGACATGGTTCGCGATGTCGCGGTCCACCTCAGGGCGGACGAGCGCATCGAAGGGTTCGTAGTGGAGTCGGAGAATTTCGAGTCGATCCACAATCATTCGGCTTACGCGATGATCGAGTCCAACTAAGGCGATTGGCAGGTGATTTCTCCAATAACCCGGGGCAATGCGGGTGCGGGCAGCGCCTTCCAGGACACGCCGTAAATACATCCCTGTAGGCTCGACAGCGGCATCCCTGCCGCTGACGGTCCCGCAAGGCACTACCCGCACCCACGTCACGGCGGCCAACGCCCCGGGTTATTGAGCAGTTTCGACGTTTTCTGTCAAATTGCCTAAGACGACAGCTCCTCAGGGTGTTCCGCTGCCCCCTGATTCCAGCAGTTCAGCACTGGCGCGCTGCCACGCCTCGGCCAGCTCGGCGGAGTCGGGGGCCACTTGCAGCGCTTTTCGGTAGTAGGCTGCTGCGGCCGCCCAGTCACCGCGCCGTTCCGCGGTCCTGGCCCAGCGCGTAAGTCGCAACTGGATGGCGCGGATTCCCTGCACTGCGGCCGGGTGGCCAGGCTCCAGATCGAGCACCCGACGATAGTCCTCCCAGGCATTGTAACCCGGTGGTGTAACCAGCCGCTGCACATTGACATGGATGACGGCGCTTTGCAGCAAAGCACGAATCTGTGCCCGCAGCATGAGTTCCGGGGCCCCATCTTCGCCCGCCATGGTGCCACCATCGACCGGCTGGGGCGCGCGACTGCCCTGCAGTCGTGGCGTCGTTGAAGTCTGTGATGGTGGTGCCGGGGTTTTCGCAGGCACATCCGGAGCGGGGCTTCTCACACCTCCGGGAACCAGAAAACCGACTCCTTCCGCCTGTAGCCAGAGCCGTCCCTGCGGTGTCAACAGCAGCGCTGCCAGCAGCATCCCCAGGATCAACAGGACGACCGCCACAGTGCCCGTCAACCACCGCCCGGAATCAACGGGATCGGTGATCCCGGCGGCACGATCCTGCTCTGAATCAAGCGGCGTTGCGCCAGGTACCGGTGACGCCGACTCGGGAGCCGGGTACAGCATCGGTTCGCTTGCTTCCAAATGCGGTGCAACCTCGACGGTGTCGGCCACTTCCCTGACCGGGGTTGTGGTCGCGGCGCCCGGCGGAAACACGTGGACGTTGCCAACGCCGCTGCCCCAAAGCTCACCCGCCACTTCATCGATGAGTTCAACCGACACCAGATCCCGGTCTGCCAGGTCGGCCATGAACAAAGCCTTCCCCGCCAGCAGGTTGATGACCCTCGGCACGCCTTCGGAGAGGACGTGGATACGTTGCAGCGCGCGCTCATCGAAGATCGGCTGCTCTGCTCCGGCAACTTGCAGTCGATGCTGAACATACCGATCCACCGCCGAGCGGTCGAGACGGTGCACAGTGAGTCGCCGGCGCAGCGTCCCATTGCCCAACGCCGAGCGGATCCGCTCGACCCCTCGTGATTCCGCAGCCAACACGATCGACAGCGCCTGGCGGCCGTCGACCTGCAAGGCGCAAAGTTCGTCTAATCGCTCGAGTACGGCATCCGGCAGATGATGAGCCTCATCCACCACCACTACCGGCGTGAAACCAGCTGACACACTGTCGGCGGCCAGCGATTGCAGCACGCGGCTTGCGTCGACGCCACGTTGCTGCGCCTGTTGAGCGCCCAGCCTGGCGCAGATCGAAATCAGGAGATCCTCATAGCCGAGGTTCGCGTTCCAGATCAGGGCCCTCGGCACCTGGCCATCCAACGCATCCAGAGCGTAGTGCAGCAACAACGTCTTGCCGCATCCTGCCGGACCACTCAGCAGACAAACGCCGTCGGCAACCGTCATCGCCGCCTGCAACTCCAGCGCGGCGCCGCGGTAGTCGGGGCTGGCAAAGAAGAAATGCTTGTCAGGCGTGCCCCGGAACGGGTCTTTGCGAAGCCCGAAACGGGCTCCGTAGAGCAGCACCTCACCATTGTCGGCTGGTGCGCCGGCTGTCAGCGTCATCACCGTGATCCGCCGCGCGGATTCAGGCGCCGCCATGCCCAGGGCTTTTGCTGGGCGCCGGCCACCGACCAAATGCCGAGGCCGGCCTTGTGAGCCTGCTTGCGTGCCTCGCGGTAGCGCGCATCCTTGACATATCGAGTGGGCACGGTCGCCTTACCGGCATCCACCATCTGCAGCCCAACATCAGTGTGATCTCGTTGCAATCGCGCCACCACTCGCCCGTATTTGTCCTCGCCATCCACCAGCGCCACCACCGAGTCGCCGGCCAGCAGCCGCTGCAAATGGTCTTTGGCCAGCATACCCCAGGGCTGCTGGCCCATCTCGGGCGCATCGATACCCCAGATCCGGACCCTCATGAGGGCACCGTCGCAGTCCAGGTCCACGGTATCGCCATCGATGACACGAAATACACCGCAGGCAAGGTGCGCGCCCTGCGGCGGAACGGTTCTCATACGACCGTCCATCCAGTGCGGGGCGGCAAACCCCAGCACCACGATGGCGGATATCAGCACCGGTCCCGCCGGCCCGACCAGGAACCGCCTGATCCTTTCAGCGCGCACCGGATCCCTTCATACCTGCACCAGACCGGTGTAATTTATCAGCAGCGCGACGAACTGTATCACCAAACACGCGCCCAACCCGGCCAGCAGATCATCCATTATGATGCCGGTGCCCCCCTGCAGGCGCCGGTCGATCAGACCGATGGGCCAGGGTTTGAGGATATCCAACACTCGAAACGCGACAAAACCCGCCACAACCCACGCCCACCCCGGAGGCGCAGCCGTCATGGTCAGCAGATACCCCATCACTTCATCCCAAACGATGGCCGGATGGTCATGGACTCCGAGTTGGCGAGCAGTTCGTCCGCATATCCGGATGCCCAGCAAGGAACCGGCCAGAATCAGCAGCAAATAGCCGATCAGCGGCAGATTCAGGGACAATACCAGCAGGTAGATCGGCACCGCCGCAAGCGTGCCGAAGGTGCCGGGGGCGACCGGTACCAGACCACTACCGAATCCCAGCGCCAACAGATGGCCCGGATCCTTGAGCATGCCGATGTCTGGTTTCATGATGCCCTCAAAAATGGCGGTAGCCGACTGCCGCCAGCGGTGTTATCCGGCCATCGCGGTTGCGCACACGCAATCCCGGTTGCTGGTCGATAGTGCCGATCCTGGTAGCTTGAACCCGATCACCGAGCGACAACCGCGACAGTGCCCGGGTGCGCTGCGCCGGCACCGTAAAGCACAGTTCATAATCGTCACCCCCGGTGAGAGCCAGATCGATCCCTGCTTGCAGTGACATTCGTCGGCTCAGCGCGCCTGACAGCGGCAAGGCAGCGGGCTCGATCGTCGCACCCACCTCACTGGCATCCAGCAGATGGCCGAGATCCTGCGCCAGCCCGTCCGATACATCGATAGCGGCTGTGGCCACTCCAAGCAGTGCCAGACCCGCGGCAACCCGCGGCTGCGGACGTCGCAAGCGACCCAGCAGATAGTCGCAATCATCACTGACGCATGATGCCGCTGACCGCGCCAGTACCAGCCCCGCGGCAGCATCACCCAAGGTGCCGGTCACCCAGATCTGGTCACCAACACAGGCCCCGCTGCGCAACAGGGCCTGGCCGGCCGTCTGCAACCCCATGGCCTGTACCGTGACGCTCAACGGTCCGCGGGTGGTATCACCGCCTACCAACGCCACATCCTCATTCGACGCCAGCGCGAACAATCCCGAACTGAAGGACCGCAGCCAGGTTTCATCAGCCGTGGGCAGGGTCAACGCCAGGGTAAACCACGCCGGTTTGGCGCCCATCGCCGCCAGATCGCTGAGGCTGACCGCCAGCGACTTGTAACCGATGTCGAATGGCTCGCTGCCCTGTGGAAAGTGAACACCGGCAACCAGCGTATCGGTGGTTACCGCCAAACGGTCAGCACGGGCGATATCGAGCAACGCACAATCATCACCGATTCCGACCACGACCCCAGCAACCTCGGCCCCAACCTGACGGAACCAACGATCGATCAGGGAAAATTCATCATCGGACATGAATGGATTGTATACCCACGGCATGCCGGTTTTCGGTTTTGAGCGTG
>CBDVAK010000114.1:0-10440 GCA_965371945.1 uncultured Candidatus Competibacteraceae bacterium | reverse complement strand
CGCCTGAGTCCTGGGCGTCTGTTGCAGGCCTGGTCACGGCACAGTTGTTGACAATAGTTGCGAGCGCAACTAAGTTCGCGGCCATCGGCAGCCAGTATTCTGATGGCTCCACAGCGGTGCAGCGGGGGAGATCGATGAGCGTCAAGTTTGCGTCCCAGGGGGATCTGCAAGAAAAGCGGATCAGTTTTGTCGAACTGGCCCCGGGTGCCTACGCATACACGGCGGAAGGCGACCCGAACTCCGGTGTCATCGTTGGTGACGATGCGGTGATGGTGATCGACGCGCAGGCCACACCTCTGATGGCGCAGGAACTGATCGACAAGATTCGAGAGGTAACCGACAAGCCGATCAGATACGTGGTGCTGACGCACTATCATGCAGTACGGGTGCTGGGTGCTTCCGCCTACCATGCGGACCAGATCATCGCCAGCAGAGACACTTACGAGTTGATCGTCGAACGGGGGCAGCAGGACTACGACTCCGAGGTCGGGCGGTTCCCGCGTTTGTTCGAAGGGGTGGATTCAGTCCCGGGGCTGACCTGGCCGAATCTGGTGTTCGACCACAGCATGACCCTGTGGCTGGGCCAGCGGCGGGTCGACATCATTCATGCGGGCCGGGGACACACACGCGGTGACACCGTGGTTTGGTTGCCCGATGACAAGGTGCTGTTCAGTGGCGACCTGGTGGAATATGGTGCCACGCCCTATACCGGGGACGCCTATTTGAAGGAATGGCCGGAAACGCTGGCGCGGCTCGAGCGGATGGGAGCCGAGAAACTGGTCCCCGGCCGTGGCGACGCATTGCAATCCAGGAAACAGGTGGCCGCCGGTATTTCAGGAACCCGCGAGTTTTTGACCCAGATGTATCAGTCAGTGGCCGAGGGCAGGGCCCAGGGCAGGACACTCAACGAGTGTTACGACGAGACCTATCGGAAACTGCAGCCCCGTTTTGGTGACTGGGTGATATTCGATCACTGTCTGCCCTTCGATATTGCCCGCGCTTATGACGAAGCCGGTGAGTACCCCGATCCAAGGATCTGGACCGCGGAGCGTGACCAGGAAATGTGGCATGCCCTGCAGGCAGGTGTGGCCGGTGAGCCTCAGGACCGCTGACCGGGGGGCCTTGCTGGGATCTCCAGGCTGACCCGGCGCGGTGATGACATCTCACTACCATCATCCGATCTACCCTTATCGTGCGGCCCCTGAGCTCGGTGCGGCAAAAAACCGACGGCATGCATTGCTGATCGTGGGAGCCGGCCCGGTGGGCCTGGCGGCTGCCGTGGACGCCGGCACCCACGGTTTGCCGGTAGTAGTGGTGGATGACAACAACACGGTGAGTGTTGGTTCCCGGGCGTTGTGCTATTCGAAGCGTGCGCTCGAGATCCTCGATCGGCTGGGTTGCGGTCAGAGGATCGTGGACAAGGGCATCACCTGGAATGTCGGCCGGGTTTTTCTTCGGGATCAACGCGTCTATTCGTTCAATCTGCAGCCGGAGCCTGGTCATCGGCGTCCGGCCTTCGTCAATCTGCAGCAATACTATCTGGAACAGTACCTGGTCGAGCAGGCGCAGATGTCAAAGGGGGTTGATCTGCGATGGCAGCATAGAGTGGTCGGTGTTGAGCCGCATGCTGATGAGGTGCTGGTGACGCTGGATACCGCGGACGGCCGCTATCAGCTGAGCTGCGAGTACCTGCTGGTTGCCGATGGCGCCAACAGTACGGTTCGCGATCTGCTCGGTCTGGAAAGCAGTGGCCAGGTTTTTCACGATCGTTTTCTGATTGCCGATGTCCACATGAAGATGGATTTTCCGACCGAGCGCTGGTTCTGGTTCGATCCGCCATTTCATCCCGGCCAGTCGACTCTGCTGCATCGCCAGGCCGAGGATATCTGGCGCATCGACTTTCAGTTGGGTTGGGATGCGGATCCGGAGCAGGAGAAACTGCCGGAGCGGATCGTGCCCAGAATCAAGGCGATGCTCGGCCAGGAGGCGGACTTCGAACTGCAGTGGGCCAGCGTCTATACCTTTCAGTGCCGGCGCATGCAGCGTTTTCGGCACGGCAGGGTGCTGTTCGCCGGTGATGCCGCCCACCAGGTATCGCCTTTTGGTGCCCGCGGCGCCAACAGTGGCTTCCAGGATACCGACAACTTGTTGTGGAAGCTGAAGCTGGTGATGGACCGCAGGGCGCCTCCGACCCTGCTCGACAGCTACGACCGGGAGCGGATTCCCGCCGCCGACGAGAACATACTCAACAGTACCCGCAGCACGGACTTCATCACCCCCAAGAATGCTTGCAGCCGCGCCTTTCGCGATGCAACCCTGCTGTTGTCCCGGCATTGCCCGTTTGCACGCGCCCTGGTCAACAGTGGCCGATTGTCGCTGCCGTATGTGTACCGGGATTCGCCGCTCAACACGCCGGACCGGGATAGCTTCAATTCGCTCATGGCGCCCGGCTCCCCCTGTGCCGATGCACCGTTGCGGACCGAGGGCGGGGACGACTGGCTGCTGGCGCAGTTGGGCACTCACTTTTGCGGTCTGTATTTCGCGCGCGGTGACGAACCGCAGGGCCCGCTGATGGAGCAAGTGCAGGAACTGCTCGACGACCAGGTGCCGGTGTTTACCACCATGATCCGGGGATCGGCGGACAGCACCGATGACAGCGGATCGAACACTGTCCTGGATATCAGTGGCCTGATACGGGCGCGCTACGATGCGTTGCCGGGTACTTTTTACCTGATCAGGCCCGACCAGCATGTGGCTGGTCGTTGGCGCCGCTTTGACCTGGGCAGGGTCCGAGCTGCCGTCGCGCGGGCCTGTGGACGCTGAATCCGCAACTTCTCATCAGCCAGGAGCCTTGGGGGTTGTGACGTGGCTGTGGGTGGCGTCTTGCGGGACCGTCAGCGGCAGGCCGGACGCCAGGTCGGGAAAGGCGAATGTCAACTCCAGTTCCCGGCGCAGTCGTGTCACATCCAGGCGTCTGGATTCCCGCAGATAAGAGAGCATGGCCGGACTCAGGTGGCTGGCAGCCTGGCTGAGCGGCACGCAGGGTGGACGTGGCAGCCCCAGATAGTCCGCGGCACGGTAGAAGTAATCGGCCATGGTCCCGGGATGACCGTCCGCGGCGTTGTAGATGCGGATGCACTGATTGACGCGGGCTGCCGCGACACAGGCCGTGGCCAGGTCGTCGGCGTGTATGCGGTTGGTGTACGGCGCCTGCTCGGGACAAACCACCGTTATGCCCCGGCGCAGGCGTTCGACTGGCAGACGGTCGGGAGCATAGATGCCACCAACTCTCAGTATGGACAGCGCCACCCCGTGACGGCTGGCAAAGTCGCGCAGTAACCGTTCCGCGTCCAGGCGTCGTCGGGCGCGGGCGGTGGCGGGATTGGGATGTCGGGATTCATCTACCCAGGCGCCGCGGCAGTCGCCGTAAACCCCGGATGTGCTGAGATAGACGATGCTGCGCGGGCGGGCGTGCTCACAACGGCGCAGAAACCGCCTGACACGCCCGTCGCCGGTGTCCCCGGCAGCGGGCGGCGCCAGATAGAAAACGGTGGCGCCGGCTGGCGTGACCTGCTCCAACCCCCGCGGTTGATCCAGATCCAGAGTGAGGACTTCGGCCCCCAATGCGCGGGCCGCATCGGCGGACGCGGTGGTGCGGGTCGTGGCGATGGCTTCGACCGCGGTTGTTTGCTTGAGGATACGTCGGCCGATGTCGCCACAACCGACGATCAGCAGTGTTGCCATGTGCCGAGGTTCCCGTAGCGAAAGTATCAGTGTTTGCGGCGTTTGTGCCAGGCCAGCGCGAGCTTGCGGCCCGCGGTCGAGTTCATCAGCCGATTGAGTGGGCCCGAGCCTGAGATAAAAAACCGGGTGCAGGTGGTCTGTATCCACCGCGGTGAAAAGGCGCGCTGGTATTTTTGCATAAACCGATCCCGGGCAGCCCGGAAATCGGGGGCGCCGGTGGTCAGATCCGAACCGGCCACGCCTGGACTCTTGTGGTGCAGATGGAAGTCGATCACATAGGCGTGGCGGCCCAAAATTTCCGCTATCTGGCACAGGTCGCTGCCATAGAAGTGAAAGCCGTGCAGATCGTGGGAACAAATGATGCTGGCGCTGGCGCGTAACACCAGGAAATTTTCGTCGAGGCTGTGTACGCGCTGCGGGAAGACGCCGGTGGAGACGTTGCTGCCATGAGGGTCGCTGATTCTTTTTGCCACCTGGCGAATTGCCACGCCGCCGGCATTGCCGGCCAGAGCCCAGGCCGGATCGAGTTCGTCGAGTTGGCGCAGACAGCGGTCGAGCTGCTCGAGGCCGTGATCGTGGAGCACGATGTCCTGGTGGCATATGATCAGATATCTGCCTTGCGCCGCGCCGACAAAGCGGTTGATACCCTGGTAGGCATCGAAGCGATTGCCATCGCTGTTGTCGAGGTAGAGGAATTCCGTGAGCGGTGGCAGAAAGCCACGAGCGCGACAGGAATCGACCATGTCCGCATACTCGTGCCAGTCGGTTACCAGCGTGCAGATGGAAAAGCGCACCCTGACCTCGCCGTTGCAGTCTGCCGCGTCGCGGGCGTTTTCTGGGGCACGGGTGGATGCCATGTTCATGATCGGAAATCGCGCCACACAGGGGTGGCGGCACGTTAGCGCAAGTTCGGGGTCATTGCCATAGACAGGAGAAACAGCGCGCGCATTGACGACGGTGGCGACGCAGATGCCACCGCGACAGGTACGAGTGCAGTAGTGTTCACGCCCTACCGACCACATCTTGCCTGGCTGCTGCTGGCCTGCGGGTTGCCTTTGGCGGCGATCGCGATCACCAACCTGCTGGTGGATCCATACGGCATCTACGATTGGCTGCCAAAGACCCGGCTTGCGGATTACCGGAACCTCGACGACCTGAGAATTTTCTATGCCGAGGACGTGCTCAGGGAATCTCCCCATACCCTGTTGCTGGGCAGTTCCCGAACCGAGGTGGCCATGGATCCCCGTTTGCCGGCGTGGGGCGGGAATGCCTACAATATCGGTATTCGCGGCATGGTGTTCGAGGAAATGGATGCCATCGTTCGCTATCTGCTCGAGGAGTCCCCGCCCGAGTCGATCTATCTGTTCGTAGATTTTTATATGTTCAACGATCTGGGGCGGACGCGTGGCAAGTTTTTCCGTTCCAGATTCGCTCCCGGGCTGTCGACACTGGATTACTACCTGTTTTGTCTGTTGTCGCAGCCGTCGCTGACCGCCTCTTTGAATGTACTTGGAAATCTGGCCAAAGGTCAGCGCTTTGCCACCCGCATACAGGGCTACAAACCGCGCAGCCGCGAAGCGGCGCAGGGCACCCGGCAACTGTTCGCAGAATCGATCCGTTACTATCTGTCCTCCGAGGAGATGTACGCGCGCTTTGGCGGCACCCGCGACAATCTGCGGCGTCTGGCAGATCTGCTGGCAACCGTGCGGGCATCCGGCGTGAAGCTGACCCTGACCATATTGCCCCTGCACGCGCTGCAGATGGAGACGCTTCGCCAGGCGGGCCTGTGGAAGCAGTTCGAAAACTGGAAACGTGACCTGGCGGCGGTGTTGACCGCGGAGGCGCGTGAGGCTGGTGTCGGACCCGTCGTGCTTTGGGATTTCGGCGCCTATCGCATGCCGTCGACGGAACCATTGCCAACCGTGCCGGGCGCGTACCTGCGCTGGTTCGTGGATTCCGCTCATCCATCGCCGGCGTTCGGTGCGCTGGTCGCGGCCCGAATACGCGAGAACCGGCTGGGCGATGTCCCGGTAGCGGCAGCCGAGCCGGTGGGGTCGACCCCCGGGGCCCGTGTGGATGCGGCTACGGTGAGTCGATACCTGGCAGGGATTCGCCGGGATCGCGAGTCTTATCTTGCCAGCCACTCACCAGACGTGAGCTGGTACCACGGCATCGTTGCCGAAACACAGTGAGGATCGACTACAGTGCGCAGCAACCACATACGCGAAAAATGGGCCCGCGGGGAGACCGTGGTCAACGGCTGGTTGTCCATTGCCAGCTCCTACAGCGCCGAGATCGTTGCCGCACAAGGTTATGACTCGGTGACCGTGGATATGCAACACGGCATGGTTTCATTCGCTGACGCAATTACTCTGTTGCAGGCGATATCGACGACCGGTGCGGTGCCATTGGCGAGGGTGCCGAGCAGCGATCCGGCCTTGTCCATGCAAGTCCTGGATGCCGGTGCCTACGGGGTGATCTGCCCAATGGTTGACGATGCCGCGGAGTGTGAACGCTTTGTCAGAGCCTGCCGCTATCCGCCTCAGGGCGAGCGCAGCTTCGCCGGTGGACGCAGCTACCTCTACGGCGGGTCCGACTATTTCGAGCACGCCAATACGACCGTGCTCACTCTGGCCATGATCGAGACCCGGCGTGGTCTCGAGAACATAGATGAAATTCTATCGGTGCCGGGTTTGGACGCAGTGTTTATCGGGCCCAACGATCTGGCCTTGGCGGTTGGTGCCGCGCCGGCATCCGAAAGCGACGACCCGCGCGTGGTGGCGGCCATTGAACAGATCCTCGCCAGTGCCTCGGACCACCGGTTGAAGACCGCGATATTCTGCTCCTCGGGTGTGGCCGCCCGGGCCAGGGCGGAGCAGGGTTTCGACCTGGTCACTCCCGGGGATGACTCGGGTATGTTGGCTGCCGCCGCGGCCTCGGCAGTGTCAGCCTCTCGGGGTGGGTAGGGTTGCCTCGCCGCCCGGTGGGTCCAGACGTCGATAGGGAGCGTCGGGGGCTTGTGTGCCCAGGGTTGCATCGCGAATCAGGCGTTCCAGCCGCTCCGCGGTTGCTGTGCGATAGTGCAGTGCGTCCCAGTAGTTGCCATCGTTGCGGGTGAGTTCGGAATCAATCATGAAATCCAATACCCGTGCCGCGGGTATGCGTTGCGCCATCAAGCCCACGCGATTCTTGCATTCCCGCAGCCGGTCGTATTCGAGGGAACCGGGCGGGGGTTGCTGGTTGACGTGGTAGGGGACGAACACCAGGACTTTCAGGGTGTCCGTGCCCAGTGCCGCCAGCGCGCTTTCCAGGTCGACCAGGTCCGCAAAAGGCAGTGTCGCCAGCTGATCCGCCGACAATCGGCCCGGCTGAGTTGCCAGAACGTCGCGCTGATGGATGCGCTGTTTTGCGGCCACCGGGTCGTAGTCCCCATACTCGACCTGCAGAAAGTCATAGTAACCGTCGTTGCCATAGGGAAAGTGCCGGAGACCGAGCAACTGCGAAAGCTGGCGGTAGCCGTCGCGTAGCACGATCTTCGAAAACGGCAGCCAGTCGTTCCAGCGCCACCGGTCATAGAGCCATTGTGGCAATCGATAAGCCTCTCCGTTGGAGCGAGGGGCCCGCTGCGGATCGCACCAGAATGTGTCCAGGCCCACGATCAGGACCTTGATTCGGGGATGCTCGCGCTCGAACAGCTTGAGCATCTGCAATTGTTCCCAGGGCCGTCCGCCCGGTAGCCCGAGATTCGCGAAACGCGCCCCGAACAACGCGTCCAGTCGTGCCGGTTGCAGCAGCATCGAGGTCGATCGGCCCAGTATCAGGCTGTCGAATTCCGGCTTGCGTGCGATACCCGCCTTGTACCAGCGGGCCTGGAACGTCACCGGGCTGCGGGCCAGGGTTGGCGAGAATGTGCCGATGTCATAGGGGTCGATCAACATGATCGCCGCATACAGCAATATCAACCCCCCGGGGCCGGCAATCAGCATCCACGCGAACTGGCGCCGCCACATTCGCGCGCGGACCGCTTTGGGGCAGGAACTCAGCACCTGGCGAGCCCGGGATGGCTGTCAACAGTCGGGTGAGGAGCCGGGCCGGTGGACCGGGGTGGCGCTGGAAGCACAGCTTCTTGCGGTCGCTCAGCGGGCCTCTTCAAGCAGAATTCTGGCAATGGTGCGGATTCCCATGGCGGTGGCCCCTGCGGCCCAATAGTCGTCCGCCCGGTCGCGAAAGGCTGCCGCCAAGTCGATGTGAACCCAGCCTTTCCCTCCTTTGGGTGCAAAGCGCGACAGAAACCCAGCCGCGTTGCTGGCACCGCCGGGGCCGCCGCCGGGCACCGGACGACTGTTGGCGGTGTCGGCATAGGCGGAGGGACATTGCTGCTGGTGCCAGATTTCCAGCGGCAGCGGCCAATGGTACTCATGCTCCTGCCTGGCGTATTCAAGCACTCTTTCGCGCAGCGCCCCGTCGAGCGCGAACACCGCATTGTACTCGCTGCCGACCGCGGTATGCGCCGCGCCGGTGAGGGTGGCTGCATCCAAGACCAGTGGTGCTCCGCTGTCGGTGGCCAGCACCAGCCCGTCGGCCAGCACCAGACGGCCTTCAGCGTCGGTGTTGACGACTTCGACCCGAACTCCGTTTCGATACTGAAGAATGTCCCCCAGTTTGTAGGCATGACCACTGACCAGATTTTCGGCACAGCACAGCAACAACCTCACCCGGCGCTGCAAGCCGGCACCGATCGCCAATGCCAGCGCACCGGTGACCATGGCGGCGCCGCCCATGTCACCTTTCATGGGCAGCATGGCAAGCGTTGATTTCATACTGTAGCCGCCACTATCGAAAGTGATGCCCTTACCCACCAATGCTGCGGCGAGTGGCGCATCGGCGCCGCCGTCCGGATTGTAATCGAGGTCGAGCAGCGCCGGTGGGCGGTCGCTGCCCCGCCCTACGCCATGAATACCCACCAGTCCTTCCTCGAGCAGTTCGTCACCGGATACGATGCGATAGCTTACGGCTGAAGGAGCCACAGCGCTGATGAATTCGCCACTTTGCCGGGCCAACGTCATCGGTGACAGTACCTCGGGTGTGGTGTTGGTGATGCTACGCACCCAGTCGACAGCCTGTCGGCGCAGCTCCAGCGTGTGCCGGTCCGCCGGTGAGCCACCGGCCCATTCAACGCCACCGGTGGCCTTGGGGTCGGCATACCCCTGCGCGAGCGCCCACTGGCTTTCCACATCCCAGCCGCTGCCGCTCAGCACCAGACCCGGCACTTCCAGTCGGCGGATCTGCCGCCCGGCCCGTTGCACACCCCGCAACTGCGGTGAGCTTCCCCCGCGGTGGACGGTCAGACCGGCGCCGGTGGCACTGAGTGCCGCGGTTTCCGCCCAGCAGGCGGGCGCCGGGTCGTCGCTGATGAACACCTTCATGGCAGAGGTGCTGCTCATGTCAGGAAAGCACCCCCTGCAGCAGTTCCATGGCGTGCCTGCTGCCGTTGGTTTCCACGTATTCGAGTACTACCGGTACGAACTCGCTGATCAGATCCTGACTCATGCCCAGCGTTTCAAAGCTGGCTGCCAGCCCCGCAAGATCACCCAGGGAGTTGCCGCCACCCAGTAGCGAAGATGCCGCCCCCAGAGCGCCCCCGCCCTGCGGCGCCGCTTGCAGCAAAGTGCCCATGTCCGGTACTGCATCCGATACTTCCACAAAGTCGGCTGGACTCAAACGCTGTTTGGCGAGTTTGAACAGCGCGCCGGCGCCGCCTGCCGCCTGTTCGCCGCTGACGCCGACCCGGCTGGTCAGCTGCTCGACCAGGCTGCCCGCGTATGCCGGTGCCGCGATTAACAGCAGGCACAGCAGGGTCAACCAGGTACGGGAATAACTTCGCACAATGCTAGCGCGCATCGAAATCTCCTGTTGTCATTGGTGGGCGCACGCCATTGTGGACCAGCGCCCGCTCTGGTACCAGAACCGTGGGGATACGTTCCCGAAAACCTGCAGGTGACGGGTATACTCGTCGTCATACCGCGGCGTCCTGTCGATTGCGCTGATCCGGAGACCTTACATGCCTGTTTACGCCATCGACGGAGTCACCCCAGTGGTGGACCCGGCGGCTTTTGTCCATCCCACCGCTGTGCTGATTGGTGATGTGATCGTCGGGCCCGATTGCTATGTCGGCCCATTGGCCTCCCTGCGCGGGGATTTTGGGCGCCTGATGCTGGAGCGGGGTGCCAATCTGCAGGACACCTGCGTCATGCACGGGTTTCCAGGTACCGATACCGTGGTGGAGGTCAACGGCCATATTGGCCATGGTGCGGTACTGC
The DNA here is from genome assembly GCA_965371945.1 of uncultured Candidatus Competibacteraceae bacterium. GTDB lineage: Bacteria > Pseudomonadota > Gammaproteobacteria > Competibacterales > JAHEDQ01 > CBDVAK01. The sequence goes on along the minus strand of CBDVAK010000114.1, from coordinate 376 downwards.
ATGGCTGTCATATCGGCCGCGGTGCGCTGGTAGGGATGAATGCGGTGATCATGGACAATGCCCGTATCGGCGAATCCACCATCGTCGCGGCCATGGCATTCGTGAAGGCGGATGTGACGATCCCCGCGCGCAGCCTTGTGGTCGGGGCACCGGCGCGGGTGCTGCGTGAACTCACGGAAGAGGAGATAGCCTGGAAGCAGGAAGGCACGGCATGCTATCAGGCGCTCACCAGGCGCTGTATGGCGAGCCTGGTGGAAACCGCGCCGTTGACGAAGGTCGAGCCCGACCGACGCCGTATCGACGTCAGCGATATCCAGCCGTTATACAAGAGCCGTGGCCGGCAATGACTTGTTACGGGGTGTAATCCGCCAGACGC
>CBDVAK010000113.1:0-10503 GCA_965371945.1 uncultured Candidatus Competibacteraceae bacterium | reverse complement strand
TATCCGGCAGCCGCGGCCACGGACTCATGGATCGGAAACACCGTGTCCAGACGGGCGAGTTTGAGCACGCTGAGGGCGCTGCTGCTGACTCCGACCAAGCCGAATGCCTGGTCCTTGCCGCGCGCGACCTGATAGGCCTCGACCAGGCTGGCGACCCCGGAGCTATCCAGATAGGCGACCCCGGAGAGGTCCACCATGACGCCCTTGTCCTGGTTCAGGGCATCCAGGATGGCCTTGCGAGCGTCCGGTGAAGTGGACAGGTCGACGTCTCCGCTGAGTGATACCACCAGGAAGCCATCTTGCTCGGTCAAGGGATATTGCATTGCCCACTACTCCAGAAGTTATAAGTTTTCAACCGTCGATGGCCTTGGTCAGGCGCCACACATTGCCGGTTCCATTGGGTCCGGGAGTGAGCGTGAATTCATCCATTATTTCACGGATGAAGTGGGTCCCCAAGCCACCGGGGCGCAGGTCGTCGAGGGCGCGTGGTTGCACGCTCTCGATAGCGACGCTGGGTGCACTGTCACGTAACTGAAACTCCAGAACCCCGCCATTATTCAGGATTTCCATTTCGATTTCACCTGTTGGGTCATCGACATAGCCATGTTGAATGATATTCATGCAGGCCTCATTGACCGCGATGACGATATGTGTGCACAGATCCGGGTCGCATCCGGCCCGGCAGGCGGCCGCCTCGACCACGCAGCGCATCATCTTGAGGTTGTCCGCCAGCGCGGGGAAGCGAAGCTGAAATAAGCTGTTGGGGTGGTTCATGTCGCGCTGCCTCGATGGTGCGGTGACTGGGTGGGGGACGCGCCTTCGAGCACCAGCAGGGTGATGTCGTCGTGTAGTTTACCGCCGTTTCCGGCAATCGCGTCGGCTATATGCTCGATCCGCTCCTGCTTCGGTAGTGACGCGAACCGGTGAATGAGGTGCTGTACCCCGGTGACCTCGACACTGCGGCCATCATCGTCTTTGGCCTCGGTCAGGCCGTCGGTGAACAGGTACAGGGCGGATTCGCCCAGGGTCAGCCGGGTGATCGGGAACGACAGCCCGGGAATCACGCCTATCGGCGGTGAGGGTGCCGGGAACTCGATGAAGTCATTGCCGCCACGGTGCAGCAATGGCGGCTGGTGTCCGGCGTTGGCCAGTACGACTTCACCGCTCACGGGGTCGAGTACACCGGCCACCACGGTCACGAATTTGCCGCGGGTGGCGGTCTCGCAGAGCTCATCATTGACGCGTGCCAGCAACTCGTCGGGCCGGGTCAACTGCTTGCCGAGGCAGCGTAGCAGGCTGGAGGTCTTGGCCATCAGCAGCGCGGCGTCCATGCCCTTGCCGGCCACATCGGCGAGGTTGAAGGCCAGGCGCCCATCGCCCAGTGGCATATAGTCGAAGAAGTCGCCGGAGACCTCGCGTGCCGGCAGGTTGAGGCCGGCGATGCAGCAGGGGTCCTTCATCGGCGTCGGCAGCAAGCTGGACTGGATCACCCGAGCCAGCGCCAACTCATGACGCAGGCGCTCTTGTTCGACCAGGGCGCCGGCCATGCGCGCATTGTGGATGGCCAGCGCGGCCAGTGAGGCCAGGGCCATGAGGACTTCCTGATCGTGCTGATTGAACAGGCCGTCGCGGTCGGCCTTGTTGATCAATTCCAGTGCGCCGATGCAGGTCTGCTTGACGCGTAGTGGCACGCTCAGAATGGAGCGAGTGATAAAGCCCGTGGTTTGATCGACGGTGCCGGCGAAGTCGGAGTCGGCCTTCACATCCCGAACCATGAACGGGCGGTTGTGGCGCACCGTCCGGCCGATGATGCCCTGATCCAGGGCCAGCGTCAGGCCGGTAATGTCGATGGGGCCGGATGCGGCACGGCAGACCAGTTGCCCGTCTTCGAGCAGGAACAGCGATGAGGCCTCGGCGGACAGCAGTTCACGTACCCGTTCGGCGCTGTGCTGGAGGGTCTCGTCGAGGTCCAGCGAGGTGGCGAACTCCTGGGTAACGCCCACCAGCATTTCGAGGTGGCGACCGAAGTCGTCGGTTTTCCCGGTCGGTTGCAGCTGTGCGGAGATGGACGAGGTCATGGCGTTGTCGCTGAGCTTGCCGCTGAGGCCCTGAGTGAGGCCCTGAGTGAGGTCGCGGGCCGAATGGAAAAGGTGCAAGTCAAAGCATAGTATCAACATGCCCGCGAAATCGCCGCGCGATTGCTATACTTCCTGCGGTACTACTTCTTTTTTGCCTGGAAACCACGCCACCGATGCCTGTGAAGAACGCTCGTTTGCAGACCCTGCTGCTGATTGAGGACAACGTCGACAATCGTGACCTGATATACGCCCTGCTTGAGGGCAGGTTCGATATCGAGTCGGTGGCGGATGGCTTCGCCGCGCTGGAGGTGCTGGGGCAGGGCGGCGACAGCCTGCCGGATGTGGTGTTGTGTGACATCGCGCTGCCGGGCATGGATGGGGTCGAGCTGCTGCGGCGCCTGCGGGCGGTGCCCGGTCTGCGTCAACTGCCGGTGGTCGCGCTCACCTCCCACGCAATGAAGGGTGACCGTGAGCATTTTCTCGAGGTCGGGTTCGACGCCTATCTGAGCAAGCCGATACTGGAGCCGGAGCTCCTGGACGCGGCGATCGAACAGGGCGTGACCAGCGCCCGTGCACGAGGCTGACCGCGGTGGCGTACCAGGTATTCCGTATGCGCGCCATGACCTGGGTGCTGTTGGGCCTGTTGGCTATCCTGTTGTTCGTCGCCTACGCACCGGATTACATCCCCGAGCGGCAGCGCCTGTGGCAATCGGTTGGCGTGTTTGTGTCGATTCTGGTGTTGATCGCCGGCATGCTGCTGTTGCGTCACATGAACAACCGTCTGGCGCGGCTGGCCGAGGTGGCCGCGGCGATCGGGGCGGGGAGCCTCGATAAACGTATCGAAGACCGGCAGCGGGACGCCATCGGCCTGGCCGGGAGTGCGGTCAATGATATGGCGGACAAAATCGAGGACGCGGTGCAGCGCCTGGAGGGTCAGCAGCAGGAGATCGAAGACAAGCGCAGCGAGGTCAGCCGGCAAAATCAGAGACTGCGTGTCGAATATGCGCGCGAGACCGGCTTTGCCGCCTTTCTGGAGGAGCTGCACAGCGTCGAGATCAGCAGCATTGCACGCAGTGGGTTGCGCTACGGGATGGAGGTGGCGGGTGCCGCGGTGGGTAACTTCTTCCTGCGTGACGGTGACGGCGATGACGACAAAGGCTTGAAGCATATCTATGGTCACGGCATCGATCGCGAGGCCGTGACGGGGATGCTGGGGGCCAATGTCGGCGCCGGACTGCCGGAGGAGGTGCTCAGGCGGCGCGAGCCGATCATTCTCGATCAGCTGGATGGCGCGGGCGTCCCGCCGATACGCTCGGGCCTCGGTGAGGTCCCGGTGCGCTGTATCGTGGGCCTGCCGATTCTGTTCCGTGAGCAACCGCTGGGGGTCATGGTCTTCGGCCTGGCGGGCACCCTGGGGGAGGAGCAGTTGCGGCCGTTGCGCACGGTGCTCGATGCCCTCGGTAATGCCCTGAACAACGCCCGCAGCTATCAGACCGTGCAGCAGCAGGCGGTGCGCCTGCGCCATGCCAATCAGGAGTTGGTCGAGGCCGATCGCCTGCGCAGTGAGTTTGTCGCCAATATGAGCCACGAGCTGCGTACGCCGTTGAATTCGATTATCGGATTCTCCACCGTATTGCTCGGTAATCGCGGGGGGGTATTGCAGGACCGTGAGTTGGGGTACGCGGAAAAGATCAATCGCAACGGCAAGCACCTGCTGTCCCTGATCAACGATATCCTTGACCTGTCCAAGATCGAGGCCGGGCGCATGGACCTGGAGTTTCGTGCCGCCGACCTCGACGGCGTATGCCGCGAAACCGTGGAGATGCTGCGACCGCAGGCGCAGGCACGCCACATCAGCCTCGACCTGGAGGTCGAGCCGGGTCTGCCGGTGGTGAATACCGATAGTGGCAAGCTCAAGCAGGTGCTGATCAATCTGATCGGGAATGCGATCAAATTCACCGAGCAGGGCGGGGTCACGGTCAAGGCCATGAATGAGGGCGGTGCGGTCCTGCGTGTCGAAGTCCGGGACACCGGCATTGGCATCCCCGTCGACAAGATGGAGACGGTGTTCGAGCCGTTCAGGCAAGCCGACAGCGGTACCACGCGTCGCTTCGGGGGGACCGGCCTCGGCCTCGCCATCAGCCGCTCAATCGCACAGTTGTTGGGTGGCGAGTTGCACGCGCGGAGCGAGCCCGGGGAGGGCAGTTGCTTCATTTTGCGGTTACCGTTCGAGCGGGACGGGGTGCTGAGCCCCGATTCGGCCAACGCCCAAGCCAGCGTCCAGACCGGCGCCGCCGTGAGTGGTGGCCAGGGCATGTCGAGCGACCAGGGCGGGCATCGACAGGCAGGGTACGACGCAGCCGACGGTCCGGTGTTGGTCGTGGATGACGACCCCGATGCGCGCGAGCTGATGACCACGCTGATTGGCGATATGGGCATCCGGGTGGTGACCGCCTCGGGGGGCGATCAGGCACTGCAGCTGGCGCGCGCCGAACGCCCACGCCTGATTACGCTGGACCTGATGATGGAAGGGATGGATGGCTGGGAGGTATTGCGCCGACTGAAGGCCGATCCGGACCTGAATCAGGTGCCGACCGTGGTTATCAGTATTGTCGCCGATCGTCACCGGGCGATGGTGCTCGGGGCGCTGGATGCGCTGACCAAGCCGGTCGCGGACGGTGCCGTCGAGGCCATTCTCCAGCGGCTGTCGGGTGACGTCAGTCCCGGCCGCATTTTGGTGGTCGATGACAACGCCGATGCGCGTGCCTTGCTGCGTGAGCAAATCGGCGCGCGCGCCGATGAGATTCGCGAGGCCGAGAATGGTCGACAGGCCCTGGATATGCTGCAAGACTACGCCCCGGACCTGATTTTTCTGGACTTGATGATGCCGGTCATGGGCGGGCTCAGCTTCCTTCAGCAACTACGTGGCATGCCGCGCTTTGCCAGGACGCCGGTGGTCGTGGTGTCGGCCAAGGTTCTGACCGCGGAGGAGCGCAACGAGCTGGAGCGCTGCGTGACCGAGGTGATTGAAAAAGGCGATTCCAGTCTTGAGCAACGAGTCGCGCGGGTGGTGGCTGAGGCATCGATGCCGCGCAGCACTGACAGAGGCACGGGGAGTGAACCATGAGCATTGACGGACAGGCCATCCTGAACGACGCGGATATCCCCATCCTGGTGGTGGATGATATTCGCGACAACCTGGATTTGATGGAGGCCCTGTTGATGGATGGCGGGTTTCCCAACGTGTTGCTGGCCGACAGTGGCGAGCAGGGCTTGGCGATGCTGCGCGACAACCGCAACATTGGGCTGGTTCTGCTCGATCTGATGATGCCGGGTATGGACGGCTACGCGGTGTGTGAGCACATCACCCGCGACCCGGAGACCGCGGACATCCCCATCATCGTGGTCACCGGGGCGGCGTTTCGCCAGAACGAGGCGCTGACCCGCAGCTTTGCCGCCGGGGCCACCGACTTCATCCACAAGCCGGTCAACGAAGTCGAGCTGATTGGTCGTATCAAGGTGGCCTTGTCGCTGTTTCGCGAGCGTCGTCTACGCGACTCCGGTGTGCGCCAGATCCTGCTCAGCGAGGAGCGTTATCGCAGCATAGTCAACCAGGCCCCGGTGGGCTTGGCCAGGGTCGATTCGCGTGGGCGGATCATGATGGGCAATGCCACCCTCGCCGACATGCTCGGCCATACCGCGGAGAGTCTGGTCGATCTGCGGATGGACCGCTTCTGCGGCGAACCCGGGTGCACCGAGCGGCTGGCCGAGTTGTTCAAGTCAGTGCAGCGCAGCGGCGCGATGAGTGATCTCGAAATTCAGCTCTGCGGGGAGGGTAAGGGCCATCTGTGGGTCAATATCTCGGCCACGCCGCTGCTGCGTAGCGGTGACTCCGATGGTACCTTGTTGGTGGCGATCGAGAACATCACCGCACGTAAGCAGAGCGCCTCCGAGATGGAGCGCATGGCCTATTACGACACGCTCACCCGCCTGCCAAACCGGGAGTTGTTCGTCGCCGAGTTGACCCGGGCGATGGAGAAGGCCAAGCGCTTCGACCACGGCATGGGCGTGCTGTTTCTGGACCTGGACAACTTCAAGACCATCAACGACAGCCTGGGGCATGCCACCGGCGACCGCCTGCTGCAGTGTTTCAGCGATGCCATCCAGGGCATTGTGCGGGCCGGCGACCTGTTTGCCCGCTTTGGTGGTGATGAATTCGCGCTATTGCTGCCGCGGGTCAACTCTACCGAGGACGCCTGCGTGGTGGCCAAGAAAATCCTGCAGCGGGTCGAGCGTACCTTCGACGTCGATGGGCGTCAGTTGTACGTCGGCAGCAGCATCGGCATCAGCTTTTTCCCGCAGGACGGCGAAGACTCCGAGACCCTGCTCAAGAACGCCGACGTCGCGATGTACCGGGCCAAGAAGCTGGGGCGGCACAACTTTCAATTGTTCAACCCGACCCTGGATAGCCATGTGCAGGAGCGCCTGGAACTGGAGCAGGACCTGCGCCGCTCATTGGAGCGCAACGATTTCCTGCTGTATTTCCAACCCCAGTTCGATGCCCGTTCGCTGAAGGTCGTCGGCATGGAGGCGTTGTTACGTTGGCGTCACCCCGAACGGGGCATGCTCAATCCGATGACCTTCCTCGGCCTGGCCGAAGAGACCGGATTGATAATCAGCCTCGGCGATTGGGTCATTGGTGAGGCCTGCCGTCAGGTCGCGGCGTGGCGCAAGCAGGGATACGATCAACTGGTGGTCTACGTCAATCTATCGCTGCGCCAGTTTCAACAGGCCGACCACCTCGAGAGCTTCCAGAAGGCACTCAAGGAGTTCGACCTGCCGGCCGAGTGCCTGGGTATCGAGATCACCGAGAGCGTCAGCTCCCTGGACCCAAGCGCGCTGGCCACCAGCCTGGCGCAATTTCACCGCCTCGGCATTCGCATGGCCGTCGATCACTTCGGCATGGGGTGCTCCTCACTGAGCCACCTGAAGCGCTTCCCGTTGCATGTGCTCAAGGTGGACAAGAGCTTTGTGCGTGGTTCCATCGACAATCTCGGCGATCACGCCATCCTCAAGACCGTGGTCTCACTCGGGCGTAGTTTCGGCTTGCAGGTGGTGGCCGAGGGCGTCGAAGACCGTGAGACCCTGGAGTTGGTCACGGAGGCCGGTTGCGATGTGGTGCAGGGTTACTTGTTCGGGCATCCGGTTGCCGCAGCCGATCTTGACGACATCCTGCGTAGCGGCGGCGGGGAACTGGTATAAGCATGCCCCCCCCTGATGTGCCTGATCGCCCGGTGATATCGGGGGCGAGTCCGGATTTCGATCGAAATTCAGGCGCGAGCGCTGCACTGGCACAGCAGGCGCGCTCTATTGGCTCACCGGCAGGGCCACGGCCACGCTTCTTCAGCTTCAAGTGGAAGGCGCTGTTGCTGTTCGGCCTGGTGCCACTGTTAACCTCGGCCATATTTACCGTCATCACTTATCGCGATCAGGTCGATCGCTTCGAGGTCGCCCGTTCGTTGGACCAGCAGCGCTTGGCTGATGCCTTCTCCGGGTTGATGGCCAAGAGTGAGCTCGACCTGTCGCGACTGGCCCAGGTGATCACCACCTTCGGCAACATGCAGCAGGCCTTGAGCCAGCAGAGCGCAAGCCTGCTCAAGCGCGCATTCGATCCACACTGGCCGATGATGCAACTGGAGATGGGCGTCGATGTGGCGCGTTTCTATGATCGTGAGGGCGGTTTTCTGGCTGGTTGGTCGATTCAGGGGGCCTCGGGCGTGCTGAGCATGGTCGAGGAGGAGCGCTGGGTGCGCCGGGTGCTGGACACTGAATCACCGGCCAGCCTGCTCGACTGCGTGCTCAATTGCCTGCGTTATGGCTTGGTGCCGCTGCTTGCCGATGGGCGTACGGTGGGCGTGGTGGTGCTTGGCACCTCACTGGCTGACGTCATCCTGAGTTTTCGCCAGATCACCGGGGTCGATGTCGGCGTGATGGTGCCGGGGGCCGGTGTCGGTGGTTCGCAGAGTGATCGGGTGCTGTCGGCATGGAATTTCAAGGTCGTGGCCCTGACCGACCCGGCGACCAATCTCGAGGTTCTGCGTGCGGTGGCGGCGAACGCGCCACCGCCGCGGCGGAGCCGGGAGGTATCCCGGGTGCAGGTCAGCGGGCGTGACTTCGAGGTGACGGTGGGACCCATGTCCGGCTTTAGTGGCGACACCGCGGGTTATCTGGTGATGGTCGACGAGATCAGCGAAGACCTGGCCGCTATCGATCGTGCGCGCTACGCCAGCCTGGTGGTCGGTGGCGTTGGATTGCTGTTGTCCGAGCTGTTGCTGCTGGCCTTGCTGTGGCGTCCGATGTCGCGCCTGCGTCGCACCGCTGGCGCCATTCCACTGCTTGGCGAGGGTGCCTTCAAGCGGGTCAGAGAGACTCTCGGCGGGCACGGTTCACGCGGTATCGTCGATGAGATTGACCTGCTCGACACCACGGCGGTGGCCCTGGCCGACCAGCTCGAGAGCCTCGAAAATGACGTACGCCATCGCGAGCAGGAGTTGAACCACAGCGTCGCCGACCTGCGGCGCGAGAAAAACTTCGTCCAGGGCCTGCTGGAAACCGCGCAGGTGATCATCGCGACGCAGGACTATCGTGGCCACATCACCATGCTCAACCGCTTCGGCGAGCAGGTGACCGGTTACTCGCGCGAGGAGCTGATCGGCGAATCGATGGTCGGGCGCCTGTTTCCACCGGACACCAGCGAGGTCCAGCGACATGCCTTCTCGGAGTTGCTCAAGGGCAACCGTGAGCACATCAAACAGGAGATGCCGCTGGTTTGCCGTGATGGGCCGGCGCGGTACGTGGCCTGGTTTCATTCTCGTGTCCCGGGCAGCCTGGGTGGCAAGGGGCGCATCCTGTCGGTCGGTCTCGATGTGACCGAGGCGCGGCGTCAGGAACAGCGCATCCGGTATCAGGCCGATCATGACACCCTGACCGGTCTGTACAATCGGCGGCGCTTTCAGGAAGAACTCGACCGCTTGCTGGCCTCCGCGGTCAGGCATGGCAAGGGCGGCTCGCTGCTGTTTCTGGACATCGACCAGTTCAAGTTTGTCAACGATACGCGTGGGCACCAGGCCGGCGATACCCTGCTGCGCACGGTCTCCGAGGAGTTGCAACTGCTGGGTGGGGAGAGTGGTGTATTGGGCCGGCTGGGCGGTGATGAATTTGCGCTGGTGGTCCCCGGCATAGATGAAGAAGAGGCCGCCGAGCTGGCGCGCAATGTCACCCGCAGTCTGGCTGGGCTACGCCTGCCGGGTGGCCACGGCGACAGCCTGTCGGTGAGTATCGGCATCGTCCTGTACCCCAAGCATGGCACCAGCACCTACGACCTGCTGGTCAATGCCGACGTCGCGATGCACCAGGCCAAGGACCTCGGGCGGGGTCACTGGCACCTGTTCTCACCGGACGAGCAGGCCCGCGAGCGCCTGCGCCAGCGTGCGCAGTGGGTGACGCGCATCGAGCGCGCCCTGACCTCGGACAATCTGGTGCTGGTGTTTCAGCCGATCATGCACATCGTCACCCGCAAGATCTCGCACTACGAGGTGCTGGTCAGGATGCGCCTGCCGGACGGTCAGCTCTACCCGCCCGGGGCATTCATCCCGCTGGCGGAGGACACCGGCCTGATCCGGCCGCTGGACAATCTGGTGGTCAAAAAGGCCATTGCGCGGCTGGCCGAGGAGCTCAAGACCGGCCGTGATGTACGCTTTGCGGTCAACCTGTCCGGGCGCACCATGGAGGACCCGGACCTGGTGGATAATCTACGCGGGCACCTCAAGCGCTTCGACGTCGATCCGCAGCGGCTCATCTTCGAGGTCACCGAGACCGCCGCGGTCGCCGACCTGCGCCTGGCCCGCCAACTGGTCGAGGGTGTGCGTGAGTTGGGTTGCCGCTTCGCGCTGGACGACTTCGGCGTTGGTTTCTCGTCGTTTTCCTACCTCAAGGAGCTGCCGGCCGACTACGTCAAGATCGATGGCTCGTTTATCAAGAACCTGGCGCACAGCCGCTATGATCAGGTCATCACCAAGGCCCTGGGTCAAGTCGCCAGCGGCTTTGGCAAGCGCACCATCGCCGAATTCGTGCAGGACGACGAGACCATCGAACTGCTGCACAAGTACGGTATCGATTACGCCCAGGGCTACTACATCGGCAAGCCATCACTGGAGCTGCTGGATAGTGACGTCTTCAGCCCCCCATCCGATTGACGTCGGCTTCCCGCCGATCGCCGATGCCCATGCCGACACCCTGATTCTCGGCTCCATGCCGAGCCGGCAATCGCTGCATTCGCGGCAATATTACGCTCACCCGCGCAACGCCTTCTGGCGCATCATCGGCAGTCTGTACCGGCTGCCCGAGGCCGCCGACTACCAGCAGC
>CBDVAK010000112.1:0-10504 GCA_965371945.1 uncultured Candidatus Competibacteraceae bacterium | reverse complement strand
GATTGTGCGCAGGCATCTTAGCGCATCGAGGAGCGATAGTTGAGACAGTGGACTAGACTATCCGCCAGCGGCGGGAGAGGACATGGCCTTGAGGACGGGTGGATAGAGTCGTGACGATACGGGACAACGGGTATCGGTTTCGGGCCTACGCTGGCAGTACCGATCTCGATCGGATTCTAGCCCTTGCGGCCAAGAGCTGGTCCAGGATCGGCGCCGACAGTCAGGTACATCCGGGTAATGTCTGCTGGCGTTTGGGTAAGCGGATCCTGAGCGCTGGCGACGACACCATCGGTTTGTGGTGCAGTGACGAGGGTGAGCTGGTGGCATTCATGTTTCAGCACGACGGCTCTCCCGCGGACCTGCACATCGATACGGACTGGCGGCGGTCGGAGCCGTTGTCGCATGCGGCGCTGGACTGGTCCGACGAATATCTGCGATGCCGGAACGGACCGGGGGACCCTCCGGAACTGGCAAGCATCGGTTGTCTGTCCCTCGACGATGTGCGCCAGCGGTTGCTCTCGAGCCGTGGTTTCCGGCGTAACGGACGCAGCTATCAACGGATGATCCGGGAAACCGCGGCGTTGTCGGCGGAGCCTCCCTTGCCGGACGGCTATGCTATCCGTGCGACCGACGGTCGCCGTGAGTTGGCGGCGTGGCTGCAAGCGCATCATCAGGCATTTCAAAGCTCCGAACTCACGGAGGCGGAACTGAACCAGGTCAGAATGACGCCGCAATACCGCCCGGAACTCGATCGGGTGGTGGTGGATCGCGATCAACGCGTGGTGGCGTTCGCGATAGGCTGGTTCGATGAGTCCAGTGCCACGATGGAGTTTGAGCCGGTAGGTTGTGTGCCGGATCAACAGCGCAGGGGTCTGGCCAAGGCGCTGATGCACGATCTCATCGCCAGGGCGGCAGGACTGGGCGCCCGGCAGGTGTCGCTGACCGCCCGTCACGACCACCCGGGTGTGACGGCCTTTTATCGGGATTGCGGCTTTCGCCTGCATACCATGGAATACGAATTTCTGCGTTCCGGAACACAGACCGGCGGCACATCTGCCGGCCGCGTCGGGGGAGGGGCTCGGTGAACGGGCAGGCGGCAGCCTACGAAAGTCGCTCCGCGGCGATCGTGGCCGGCGATGTGGTCGGTTACAGCCGGCTGATGGGAGCCGATGCGCGGGCTACGCTGGAGCTGTTGTCGTCGTGCCGACAGCGAATCCGCGATTGTGTCGGCGAACACCATGGCCGCGTGATCGATCTGACCGGAGACAGTGCTCTCATCGAGTTTCCGGATGCAGTGACCGCAATCACCTGCGTGCTGTCGGTGCAACAGTCGCTTGCTGAGCGCAACCAGGGTCTGCCCGAGGATCGCTGCATGTGGTTCCGCTTCGGGGTTGTGCTGGGCGAGGTGATGGTCGATGAGGGTGTCATCTATGGTGATGTGGTCAACGTGGCTGCCCGGCTTCAGGCCCTGGCCGATCCTGGCGGTCTGTGTATTGCCGCCAACGTTCAGGTCGCTATCAAGGACAAGCTCAAACTTGGATTCGAGTATCTGGGCGAACGCCATCTCAAGAATATCGACCAACCGGTCGAAGCCTACCGCGTGCACGAAGACGAGCAGGTGGCATTGCGCAAGGCCAGTGTCCGCAAGGGAGGGCAGTCCCTCGTTTCAACCAGTCAGCAGTCGATCGCGGTGCTGCCTTTCGCCAATCGCAGCAGTGAGCCCGAGCATGAACACTTCGCAGACGGTATCGCCGAGGACATCATCACCGATCTGTCCCGGTTTCGGGAGCTGTTCGTCATCTCCAGCAACTCCAGCTTTGTGTACAAGGGAATCGCGAGCAGCGCCCAGCAGGTGGGACGCGAACTGGGTGTCCGCAACGTATTGCAGGGTAGTTTACGGATCGCCGGCCAGCGCTTGCGAATCAACGTGGAACTGGTGGATGCCAGCAATGGCGCCAGTATCTGGTCGGAACGCTATGACCGTGAGATCGAAGACATATTCGACGTTCAGGACGAACTGACGCAGACCATCGTATCCTGCATGGCGGTGCGTCTGGAGCGTGCCGAACAGATCCACGCCCTGCGCAGTTCGCCCAGTGATCTTCAGGCCTATGGGTTGTTGCTGAAAGGCCTGCATCTGATCCAGGGCTATACCCGTGACGCCAACCGACAGGCTCGTTGGTTGTACAAGCAGGCACTCGATATCGATCCAGCCTATGCGCGTGCCTATGCATGCCTGTCCCGTACCTACGTCTACGACTGGCGCTATAGCTGGACTGACGATCCCGAGCTCGCTTTGCAGCGTGCATTGACGCTGGCCAATACCGCGGTTGGGCTGGATGCCGGTGATGCCCGCGGTCATGCCGAGCTGGGTTTCGCCTCGCTGTACAGCAAGCAGAACGAATTGGCGCTGATGTCCTACGAGCGCGCTCTGCATCTGAATCCCAACGATGCTGATATCAAGGTCGACATGGCTGATGCGCTTGCCTATTCGGGTCGCTCCCAGGATGGCGTAAAGCTGATCAAGGAGGCGATGTGCCTGAATCCATTCTACCCGGACACCTATTTATGGTATCTGGCCGATGCCTACTACGAGCTGCGCGAATACCAGCGGGTGATCGATGCGGTGGAGCAGATGAACAATCCGGCAGAAGGTCAGCGCCTGCTGGCTGCTGCCTGTGGGCAACTGGGCCTCACCGAAAAAGCGCGGTTGGCGGCGGCGGCGGTGCTTGAGCGTCAACCTGATTTCTCCGCCGCCCAGTGGGTGCTGCGCCAGCCGGAGGTGAACCCCAAGGAATGGGAGCATTTTGCGGAAGGCTTGCACAAGGCCGGGCTGCCATAGTCCGCTTATCTCACCGGGATAGCGATGCGGGCTGACCCCATGCCGGTTTTGACAGGCAGTTTGCGAGGTTCCGGCGTGTTGTTGGAGACGCTTGCCAAAGATCTTCGGCAGGGCGCTGCGGTCAAGGGCTACCGACTCGGCACGCATCGCCTGATCGCACCGGGGGATACCGTGACCAGGGTACGTCCGCACATGGCCATGATGGGCATCACCCGTATCGCCAATGTTACCGGATTGGACCGAATCGGGGTGCCGGTGGTCATGGTGACCCGGCCCAATTCCCGTTCGATCGCAGTGTCCCAGGGCAAGGGTCTGGATCTGGATTCCGCTCGCGCCTCGGGGCTGATGGAGGCCGTTGAGAACTGGCACGCTGAGCGAATCGAGTTGCCGTTGAGGCTGGGGAGTCTCGAGGACTGGCACCGGCGTCCCGCGGTCGCGGACATGGATGCCTTGCCAAAAGTTCGCGGTGGTCGCTACCACCCGGGACGGACCCTGTTGTGGATCGAAGCCGCCGATCTCATCGGTGGCGGCACCCGCTGGTTGCCCTACGAACTGGCGCACACCGACTTCCGGGTGCCTTACGTCACCGGCAGCGGATGCTTTCCTGCCAGCACCAATGGATTGGCCTCCGGTAACCATATGCTGGAGGCGCTTTGTCACGCTATTTGCGAAGTCGTGGAACGTGATGCGGTAACGCTCTGGAATCTGCATGGCGTCGCTGACCGCGCGCGCACCCGTATCAATCTGGCCACCGTGGCCGACCCATCCTGCCGGTCGGTGATCAGCCGCCTCGACGACGCGCAGTTCCGCACCGCGGTCTGGGAGGTGACCAGCGATATCGGCATCCCCTCATATTATTGCCTGATCACCGATCGGCAGCGTCCGCTGGCCCATTCGGGGGCCGGCGCCGGCTGTCATCCATCGCGTGCAGTGGCGTTGTTGCGTGCGCTGACCGAAGCCGTACAGGTACGCACCACCTATATCAGCGGTTCACGCGACGATATCGGCAGCCATGAGTACACGACCGAAGCGATCGCGCAGAAACTGCGGCGCGCCGATGCCATGATGGCGGCTGATTCCCCGCAGCGGCGCTTCGAGCAGGCACCGGATTTCGAGGCGGACAGCTTTGCCGGGGATCTGGAATGGTTGATCGGCCGGCTGCGCGCCGGCGGCATCGGGCAGCTGCTGGTTCTGGATCTCAGCAAACCCGGTCTCGGTTTGCCAGTGGTCAAGGTCGTCATTCCCGGTCTCGAGGATGCTGATGATCATCCCGGTTACGTGGCTGGGGCCAGGGCCATGACGGCCAGCCTGGTATCAGCATGAGAGTCTGTGTTTTTGTAGGTCCCAGTCTGTCCGCCGGTCATCCGGTGATGGCCGCAGAGATCATCCGGTTGGCGCCGGTGCAACAGGGCGATGTCTACCGCGCGGTACGCAGGGGGGCGCGTATCGTCGGTATCATCGACGGCTATTTCGAAGGTGTGCTGTCGGTGTGGCACAAGGAAATACTGTGGGCCATCTCCGAGGGTGTGCAGGTCGTCGGTGGCGCCAGCATGGGTGCATTGCGCGCGGCCGAGCTGGCAGCGTTTGGAATGCGCGGGGTCGGTCGGATTTTTGCCGACTATCGGGACGGAAAGCTGCAGGACGATGATGAGGTGGCGGTTTTGCACGGCCCGCCGGAGCTAGATTTCAAACCGCTGTGCGAGGCCATGGTCAATATCCGCGCGACGCTCGACCGGGCGGTTGCCGAGGGCGTGGTCGACGAACGGTTGCGCCGGCTGCTGACCGAGTGTGCAAAAACGCTCTTCTATCAGCAACGCGACTGGCCGAGGATTCTGCAGGACGCTCGCGGTACCGGGTGCGAGGCCGCATCATTGCGTAAGTTGGAGGCCTGGTTACCTGGCGGCCGCGTGGATCTGAAGCGCTTGGATGCCTTGGAGGTGGTGCGGACGCTCGAGGAGCTGGCGACATCTCCGCTGACGGCTAGCGCCCCCGGCTTCGCTTTCGAGTGGACCGAAATGTGGGACGAGGTCGTTGCCGCCGGTGGGGGTGTTACCCTGGACTCTGCTACAGGCAATGCGCAGGAGGTGCCGGAATCCCTGTTGGTCGAGGAGCTGCAGATTGAGCCTGGCGGCTGGCCGCTGGTTCGTGACCAGGCACTGCTGGCACTGGTTGCGGATCAGGCAGCAAGGGGTGACGTTGCGGCTCCTGATGAGGAGGCCCGGGGCCGGGAACTCAGCGATCTGCGTCGCGAATTGGGTCTGATGACCCGCGATCAACTGCAGACGTGGCTGGGGGCGCATCATCTCGATGGTGTTGGTTTGCGACGTATCCTCGATGACAGAATTCGTCTGACCGGGTTGAGAAAACATGCCCGGGAAGCTCTGTATGAACGGATCCTGGATTGCCTCAGGTTGAGCGGTCGTTACCAGGCCTTGCTGGAACGGGCCACCAGCAAGTTCGCGCTGCTGTCGGCAAGCGGACAACTGGAGCCCGATCCGGATCGCATTGGCGTGTCACCGGCGATCCTGCTGGCCTGGCACTTCGAACAGCGGATGCAGTGCGAGATACCCGAAGATATCGATCGCGCCGCCCGCGAACTTGGTTTCGAGCATGCGACAGGGCTTTATAGAGCCTTGCTCAGGGAGTGGCTATACTGCCAACAAACGGTGGAGCCCGGCGCTGGACGCATCGAAAGCTAGGAGGCTGTCCGAGAATAGCCTCCTAACGGGCAGTGAATTCGGGCAGGAGGTGGGTATCATCGATCATCGCCGCTCGCGCTCCGCCCGGATCACCGGTACGCGCTTCAGCCTGTTCCCGCAGGCACCGGTCGGCACCGATGTTCAGGCTCCTGAAACCATCGCGGTGTCTTCTCCGGCAGGCAGCCTCGGCCCCGGGCCCGAGGATTCGCGTATGGTGGTGGTGGCGCCGGTCGGCAAGCACGAACCCTATGGTTTCACGGAGTTGCCCGGCGGCGACTCTACCATTTATCTGCCACCCTGGTCGGGGCCGGTGCAGGAGCCGGTGGCGCCATCGGTGGCCGGACATTTCGATCACCTCACGCCCGGTGATGCCGGTTTTGAGGCCGCTCATCTGTTTGGCACGGTCAGATTCGTGCTCGATGTCTGGGAAGGTTATTTCGGTGGTCCGATGCCCTGGCATTTCTCGGAACACTTCGAACGTCTGCAGATATCCGCATTGGCAGGCTACGACAATGCCTCAGCCGGTTACGGGTTTCTGGAGACCGGCTCAAACTACGGTGACGACGGCGCGATCGATCCCTTCGCGCTCAACTTCGACATCGTCGCCCATGAGGTCGGCCACCTGATCGTCTATTCGCAGATCGGCCTGCCGGCGGAAGGCGCGGGCTCCGGCGAGTACTACGGCTTCCATGAGTCGGCCGCCGACCTGGTGGCATTGCTTGCAGCCGCGCATTTCGAATCGGTGGTGGCACGGCTACTGCGCAATACCCGTGGCAACCTGTATGTGCTTAATCATCTCAACCGAATCGGGGAATTGTCGGGAAACCAGCAGATTCGTATCGCCAGCAACGATCTGAGCCTCAGGTTATTCGAGCAGGGGTGGGCTGACGAGCATCTTCTGGCGCAACCGCTGACCGGCGCGGTGTTCGATTGTCTGGTCGATATTTTTCACGAACTGTTGCTCGAACGCGGGTTGATCAGCCCACGGTTGGAGGAATTGGCGGATATTCTGGAGCGTGACCCGGCGGGCGAGCACTTGATTCAGGAAGGATTCGATCGTGCTTTCGCGCGTGAACCGGAAGGTCTCCGCGAGGCTTTCCGGGATGCCAGGGACTACACTGGCCATGCGCTCGCGGCCGCCTGGAGACGTTTGTCCCCCGATCATCTCGACTACGCGGATGTGCTGGAGGCATTGCTGGATGCTGACCGGGAGTTGAGCGGTGGACGGTTCCAGCGTTTGATCGGCCGCAATTTCTGGTTACGGGATATCGGTGAGGTGGCGGTGGGCCCGCGGCTGACGCCACCCGATGAAAACAGTCACGCGCACTCGTCGAGAACCATGACTCCGGCGCGCAGCGTCGACGCATCGGTAACCCGCTATCGGCAACGCTGGTTGCGCGCCCGCGCCGGTAGGTTGAACGCGCAATCGGGGCCGGGTTTTCCCATGGTGTGAGAATTTCACCGCAGCATGCACTACATTGTATACCCACGGCATGCCGTGGGCATAATTATGGCGGACAGGAGCGACACATGGCAGACAAAGATGGCAAGGTAACGGATACATTGCTGAATGCGACCGAGATTCTGATCTACGGGCGGGTGTTGACGGACCTCAGTGTGGATGCCGCGAAGTCGGGGAAGCGTGGTAGCCAGCAAGCACCGCTGGGCCACGGCAACAAGTTGCTTGGCAGCCAGATCCCGGCGGGTGGCAATGTCCACTTCGCACGTGTCTATGCATTCAGTTTCGAGGGCCACTTCTACGATCTGTCACGCCCCGCGATCTTGCTGGTGCACGGCGCGGGCGAGGATGCCTCGAGCGTCGATGGCGGTCTGGCGGTGACGCCGCAGCGAACCTTTGCCAAAGAGATGAGGGTGTGGGCCTACGATCAGGCTGATTTTTCGATACGCCTCGATCTCCAGGCCGGACCGCTCGCCGAGGTTCTGCTGGCAGCGGAGATCGATGCCGAAGAGGCGGGAGCCGGCTATGCTGGCGGCAAAGCCTATTCAGGAGGGAAAGCTTACGCCGGTGGCAAGGCTTATGCGGGTGGCAAGGCCTACGCCGGTGGCAAAGCCCGCATGCGTGGTGGCAGCGGGGACTAGCCAGAAGCGGTCGCACGCCCGCGGGGAGCCGTGCGACCGCTGCTGCCAGATCGAAACTTCTCAATACCCGAGGCCTTGGCAGTCGTAACGTGGGTGCGGGCAGTGCCTTCCAAAACACGCCGTGAATCCCTGCAGCGCTTCGCTATCCCGCTGCGCTTGCAGGACCAGCCCGGGACCATCCATGGCCCGGGCGTTCACCGGACTGCGAAGGTCCACTGGACCTTCGGTTCCGATTCACCCCTGTAGGCTCGACAGCGGCATCCCTGCCGCTGACGGTCCCGGAAGGCACCACCCGCACCCACATTGCCCCGGCTTATTGAGCAACTACGACAGATCAGCCGTTGCGACGTCCTTTGGTGATCCTCGTTTTCTTGCGCTTCTTGATCTTTCGCTCGGCCTTGCCTCGTTGCACCGCCATTTCCATGAAAACTTCCTGGCAACTGCGCGGGTCGTCGTCCGCCGTCGGCATTCTTTGTACGTAAGTACCGTCGGACTGCATGTCCCAGGCGCTGCGACGATCGTTTAACTGGGTATCGAGGATGCTCCTCAACTGCGTTTGCAATGCCGGTGTATCCACCGGGCTCACCGTCTCCACCCGGCTTTCCAGATTGCGTTGCATCAAGTCGGCGGAGCCGATGTAGTACTCCTCGTCGCCACCGTTGCGGAAATAGTAGACCCGGGCATGTTCCAGGAAGCGGCCGACGATACCGATCACGCTCACCGTTTCCGACAACCCCGGAATGCCAGGTCGCAGCCGGCAGGTGTCACGAACGATAAGATCGATACGGACTCCGGCCTGTGACGCCCGATACAGCGCGCGGGTGATATCGACGTCTTCCAGCGCGTTCATCTTGAGTTGGATCAAACCGGGTGATTTGGCGGTATGGAGTTTGACCTCGCGCTCGATCTTCTCCAGCAGCGCAGGCTTGAGCACCTTGGGCGCCGGCAACAGCTTCTTGTAATCGCGCTTGGGGACGTGGCCGGTAGTCAGATAGTTGAACAGCTCGGTGAGATCGGCCCCCAGGACCGGATCGCTGGTCAACATCCCCAGGTCCGAATACATGCGCGCCGTACCCGAGTGATAGTTGCCGGTGCCCAGATGCGCATAGCGTCGTAAGCCGGAAAAGTCGCGTCGCACCACAAAGATCACTTTGCTGTGTGTCTTCAGTCCCAGCACGCCGTAAGAGACGTGGATACCCGCCTGTTCCAGATAGTTGGCCCAGCGAATATTGGCGGACTCGTCGAAGCGGGCCTTGAGTTCCACCGCGACCGCCACCTCCTTGCCGTTCTGGGCCGCGTTGAGCAGGTACTTGATGATCTTGGAATCATCCGCGGTGCGATACAGCGTCATCTTGATCGCCAGCACCTTGGGATCTTCGCTGGCATCCTTGAGAAAACGCTCCACCGAAGTCACAAAAGACTCGTAAGGGTGTTGCAGCAGGATCGGCCCGTCGTTACGGATCAGATGAAAGATGTTGGGTGCGTTGGCGATGCGGGGGTGGTCGACCGGGTGATGCGGGCGGTCGTGGAGCTCGGGCCGGTCTATGCCGACGATCTGGAACAGATCGCGCTTGCGCATCAGGCCTTCCATCTCGAAGACATCGGAATGCTCGTCCAGACCCAGCTCCGCCGCCAGCATGCCACGATGTACGGTGCTCATGCCCCGCGACACCTCCAGCCGGACGATCGGCGCGAACTTGCGGTCCCGCAGCTCGGTTTCGATCATCAACAAAAGGTCGTGGGCTTGTTCTTCCTCGATTTCGGTGATTGCGTTACGGGTCACCCGGAACAGCTCGGCGCTCTCCACCACCATACCCGGGAACAACAGGTCGAGGTTGTTGGAGATCACATCCTCCAGCGGTACGTACAGGTGGTCGGGTTCCACCGGCAGAAAGCGGGGAATGTCGGTACCCACTGGAACCTTGATGCGCACCAGTGAAGTTTCCTCGTCATTCTTGTAGCGCACGGTCACCAGCAGGTTGAGCGACAGGTTGGAAATGAACGGGAAGGGGTGCGCAGGATCCATAGCCAATGGCGTGATCAGCGGAAAGATATTGTCCAGGTAAAAGGCTCGCATGGCCTCTCGCTGGGCTTCGGTGAGCCGCTTGTAGCTGCTGATGCGAATGCCCTCTGCCACCAGCAACTTGTGCAGCGTGCGGGCCAGGGCCCGTTTTTGCTCCTCCAGGTCGTGTACCACAACGTGGCAGGCATCGATCTGTTCCTGGGGCGTGCGGCCATCGGCGCTGCGCTCCTGCACCCCGGCACCGAGCTGCTGTTTGAGACCGCCTATGCGTTTCATGAAAAATTCGTCGAGGTTGGCGCTGACGATGGCCAGGAACTTGACCCGTTCGAGCAAGGGCGTGCGCTCGTCCCAACCTTCGTGAAGCACGCGACGATTGAATTCCAACCAGGTCAGTTCGCGGTTCAAATACCATTCCGGCGCGTCCAGATCGAATGGGGTCGGTTCGACCGCTTTTGGTCGGCTGGTGCGGGCCGGCGGCTTGCGCCGGTCGGCAGTTGCCGGGGCAGCGGCAGTCGGCTCCGCGGTCGTCGGGTTGGTTTCCAGGGGGTCGGGGGTCGTCATGTTGCGTTTCTCCGGGGTGGCATCGGCCTCGGTCGCGCCAGCCAGGGGCGACGGTCAGCATCCTGTGTGCAGCAATCCTGCTTCTGCCCAATGATACTCTTTCGGGACCGGCATGTTCTGATCAAGATCAATATCTGCTTGGACATTGTCGTCGCAACGCCTACCCTATACGGAGGATTCGCTACGGCGGGTCCGATCGATGTATCCGGGGGACCAACCACAACAAGGAGATCGACGCATGAAGCGCATCGCCGCAATCGTCTGGTTCGGCATGGTGTT
>CBDVAK010000111.1:0-10532 GCA_965371945.1 uncultured Candidatus Competibacteraceae bacterium | reverse complement strand
CCGCCTCAACGGTGGGAGGCTCCACCAGCATGTCGCGATGACGCTCGATGATGTCCTGAACCTTGCGCCGGGTCGGGTCGATGGCCGAGGGTACCGTGTGGTCGTCAGTGGGCGGGGTAACTTCACCCGGGTCAGCAGTTTGAGCGTCGCTGGTAGCATCAGCAGGGACGCCCTGCCATTGATCCCAGGCCGTGAACAGACCGAGCGCGCCGGCCAGTACAATTCCCGCCGCGATGGCTGCCACGTTTCGGAATCGCTTGCCCGGTGGAGTGCTACCGCTCATCAGATCAGGCCAGTTGTCAGCCTCCGTGGGTGTCGTCCGGGACTCCGGTTCCTGACTCGGGATGGCAGCCCGGCTGAGGTTTGCCGGCGCCGGCTGCGGTTTGTGCGGTTCCGGTTCGGATGTCTTCCGGGCAGGTGCGGTGGTGGGGTCAGCGAGCGGGAAAGTTGACTCTCCGCTTACCGCTGGCGGTGGTTCGCCCGCGGCTTGCCCGTCGGCAAGGCCTTTGCGGGCATCCGCCACACGCTGTCTGGCGGCGCGTACCACGGTGCCCTGATCCGACGCAGTCAGATCGGGGTAGGCCTTGCGCAGATTGAGGCCGTTGAAAGACGCTGTGATCTCTGCAAACCGTTGATCCTGTTGAAGGCGGGACAGTGCTGTGTGCAGAGTTGCGTGCATCGGGATCTCGGTATGGAGTGAATCGCAGACGGCTATCTTAACCTGCATGCCTCAGCATATGCTTGCGCCAATAGCCGCCACAAGACAACGGAAGCACGGCGCATGCCATGAGTGATCCCGCCGTGCGGTGTCGGTGCTAGGATCGCAGCCTTCGACAATCGTGGGGAGTAACGACAATGCGTCTGCAGGACAAGGTTGCCATCGTCACCGGTGCCGCCCAGGGGATCGGCTTGGGAGTGGCCGAAGCGTTTGCGGCGGAGGGGGCCCGGGTGGTACTGGCCGATGTGGAGCGCCAGCAGGGCGAAGCGGCCGCCGCCCGTCTGCCGGGCAGTCTGTTCCTGCCCTGCGACGTGGGCGATGCCAGCCAGGTTACCGAACTGGTGGAGCGGACCGTGGACAGGTTCGGTAGTCTGGATATCTGCGTCAGCAACGCCGGTATCCTGCGAGCGGCTGACATACTCGACCTGCAGGAGCAGGATTTTGACGAGGTCTTGCGGGTCAACCTGAAAGGTGGGTTTCTGGTCGGCCAGGCTGCGGCGCGACAGATGGTCGGGCAGGGTGCGGGAAGCATCATCAATATGTCTTCGGTGAACGCCGTGATGACCATTCCCAACCAACTTGCCTACAACGTATCCAAGGGCGGCCTCAATCAGCTCACCCGGGTGATGGCGACTGCGCTGGCGGCCAAGGGGGTACGGGTCAATGCCATTGGTCCTGGCAGCATCCTCACCGAGATGCTCGAACAGATCATGCACGACGATGCCGCCCGTCGCATGATTCTTTCCAGAACCCCGATGGGGCGCTGTGGCGAAGTATCGGAGGTCGCCAGTGTCGCCGTGTTCCTGGCCTCCGATGATGCCTCCTATATCACCGGTCAGACCATCTATGTGGATGGTGGCAGACTCGCCCTCAACTATGTGACTGCTGTCGATGAAGACTGAAGGGTGGACGAGTGCCTTGAACAGCGCCACCGCCGGGCGGGTGCAATGGCGTGCCGAAGACGGCGAGCCGATCACTGTCAGGGTGGCGGGTCAGGGTCCGGCGGTGATCCTGCTGCACGGCTGGGCCGCGAGTCATCGGGACTGGTCCGGATTGATCGCCCATCTTGGCCAGCAGGCGCGCCTGTATTGCTGGGATGCCCGTGGCCACGGCTTGGGTGGGAAGCAGACCCGTTCAGCCATCACCGTGAGCCGTATGGCCACGGATCTGCGCCACATGATCGCGGACCTGGAGATCGACCGCCCGCTGCTGGTAGGCCACTCGATGGGGGCCCTGATCATACTGGAATACATTGCCAACTATGGTGAACAGGGTCTGGCCGGGCTTTGTCTGGTCGATCAGTCACCGCGTCTGCTCAGCGCCGATGACTGGCGGCTGGGTCTGTACGGGGAATTCGATCTCACCGCCAACGCAGGCCTGATTCGAAGCCTGCAGGAGGATTTTGCCGATGCGGTGCTGGGTCTGGTGGCTGCCGGTAACCAACATCTGGGGCACGCGGTCGCGGATCTTCCACCCGACCAGTATGCATTGCTCAGGGACTATCTCGGCAGCCTCGACCACGCGGCGATGATCGAGTGCTGGCAGAGTCTCGTACAGTGCGATTTTCGCTCTCTGCTACCAGCCGTGCGTTTACCGACCCTGCTGATACACGGTGGCCAGAGCCAGTTTTACAGCCTGGATGTGGGTCGTTATCTGCATAGTCGGCTGATCAACTCGCGTTTCGAGATATATCATGATAGTGACCACTCGCCACATTTGTGGGAACGCGAGCGCTTCGCGGGTGATCTGGCGCGGCTGTTGCGCGATACCCGGGTCAGTACCCGAAGCTGACCTGGTAGCTGGTAAACTTGCGGATGTTGAGCACGCCGGAATCGAGGATCAGGTACTGGCCCTTGATACCCAGCAATCGTCCGGCGACGGTCGCGGTCTTGTCCAGGTTCAGCGGGCGAATCTTGTCGGGGTACTCGAGCACCGGGTAGTCGATCGACACGGTGCTGGCGTCGGCGAGCAAATCGAACGCGGCTTCGCCGTGGGTTTCCTTCAATGCGGTCAGTTGTTCGAGCTGCGATTCCAGCAGGCGGTCGCGCTGTGCCATCAGATCCACGGGCTCGGGCTTGCCGCGTAACATGGCGCGCCAGTCGGTGCGGTCGGAAATCTGCGTGGCCAGCAGCACCTCGACCAGACCGGAGTGCAGGCGCGATGGAACCTGCATGATCGGCAGGGCGCTGCTGGCACCCTGGTCTATCCAGCGGGTCGGGATCTGGGTGCCACGGGTGATGCCGACCTTGAGTCCGGAAGAGTTGGCCAGATAGACTACGTGGGTCTGCATGCAATGGTCGTCGCCCCAGTCGGGTTCCCGACAGGTGCCGAGCGCATAGTGACAACGCTCCGGCCTGACAATGCACATGTCGCATGCAGCCAGCTTCTGGCTGCATGGAAAACAATAACCCTGGCTGTAGCTCTTGCGGGTTGCCCGGCCACAGTGCTGGCAGTGGATCTTGCCGTCGAAACGGATTTCGATCTGTTCGCCCAGCAGCGGGTTGAGATCCAGGCGGTGTTGATCCAGACACAGCTGGTAGTGCACCGTGTCGTGGTGATGAACCTGCATTTTGGACAGGTGTCCGCTCAACTGCATCGATTTGCTCCTGTCGGGGTCACCGGGTGATGATAGCGCGGCACACAAGTTCGTGGGGGTGACGCGTGGATCCAGCATTCTGGCACCAGCGCTGGGAGGCCGACCAGATCGGTTTCCACCAGCGCGAGATCAGCGCGCATCTGCAACGTTTCTGGAACCATACGGATGTGGCCCCGGGCAGTACCGTCCTGGTGCCCCTTTGCGGCAAGAGCCACGATATGCGCTGGCTCGCCGACCAGGGTTTCCCGGTGCTCGGCATCGAAATAAGTCCCGTGGCGGTACAGGCTTTCTTCGAGGAGCAGGGCTGGCAGCCCCGTCGCAGCCATCAGGGTAGCTTCGAATGCTGGCAGTGGGGCGAGGTGAGGGTGCTGTTGGGCGATTTTTTCGACCTGGAGGCGACCGATTTGCAGGGTATTGGCGCCATCTATGACCGCGCTTCGCTGATCGCTCTGCCGCCGGCCATGCGCGCAGACTACGCGCGGCATGTGCTGACGATCAGCCCACCCGGGATCGACATGTTGCTGGTGACGCTGGACTACGATCAGGCGGACATGAACGGCCCCCCGTTCTCGGTCAGCGAGGACGAAGTGCGCGGCCTTTATGCGGCCACCTGCGAGGTCGGCCTGGTGTACAGCCACGATGCCCTGCTGGAAGCGCCGCATTTCCGGGACAAAGGTCTGCGGGCGCTGATGGAACATGTTTACCTGCTGCGATTGCCCGGGCGGGACCCGAAGCCATGCCAATGATATAGATCCCTGCGCCCTGTTACGCCTGCAAGTTGCGCAGTAGTTGCCGGCGCAGCAGATCCAGCAGGCTGATCGCGGTCAGTTGCCGGATCTGCTCGCGATCACCACCCAGTTGCAGTCTGCGGGTTTGTACCGTTTCCCCGAGTGCGGCGCTGATGTACACGGTGCCCACAGCCTGGCCGTCCTGCTCGGTCGGCCCTGCCACGCCGGTAGCGGAGAGACCTACGTCCGCGCTCAGAAGACGCCGGACGCCAAGGGCCATGCTGGCGGCCGCCTGCTCCGACACCACCGGCCCGCGGGGAACCCCCAGGAGTTCGAATTTCAGGTCACTGGCGTAGCTGACCAAAGCACCCCGGAATACTTCGCTGGCGCCGGGGATGGCGGTAATCCGGGCGCCAACCAGGCCGCCGGTCAGCGATTCCGCCAGCGCCAGCGTCATCCGGTGCTGGCGCAGCAGATCAAGAACCACGGACTCCATGGTCTGTTGGTCGACCCCGAATACATTGCCGCCGATCACGGCGCGTACCCGTGCTTCCTCGCTGGCGAGAATCTGCTCCGCATGCGCCTCATCCGCAGCTTTGGCGGTGATGCGTACCTTGATACCTTCGATACCGCTGGCCAGAAAGGCGATGGTCGGATTGCCGTCGTGCTGCAGCGCCTCGATCCTTGCGGACAGCATCTCGGCAACCCGTGACTCCGCCAGCCCCCAGGTCCGCAGGGTGCGGCTGCGTATCACCGCAGTGGCGCCGGCCCGACGGCGCAGATCGGCAATCACGCTGCCGCGCACCATCCGGCGCATCTCCGACGGTACTCCGGGCACCGCGTAGATGACCCCGTCGCCAACAGGGCACAGCAGTCCGGGCGCGGTTCCCGGCATCTCGGCCAGCACCCGCGCACCCTCCGGGACTTCAGCCTGGCGCAGATTATTGGCCGGCATCTGCCGCCCGCGGCGGGCGAATCGTTCGCTGATCCGCTCGATCAGGTCGGTTTGCTGGCGTAACTCGGAGCCCATCACCGCGGCGATGGCTTCGCGCGTGATGTCGTCCTGGGTTGGCCCCAGACCGCCACAAACGATGATGGCATCGGCGCGGTCCAGAGCGATCCGCAAGGTGTCTACGATGCGCTGCAGATTGTCACCGACCCGGGTCTGATAGTGACTATCGATGCCTGCCAGCGCCAGTTGTTCCCCAATCCAGGCTGAATTGGTGTCGACGATCTGGCCGAGCAGCAATTCACTGCCGACCGCGATGATTTCGCAATGCACCCGGGTTTCCTCCCACCGTTGGGGTTGCGACAATACACGTCATCTGCTCCTGTTTGCCCCCTTGGCCCGGCTTCTGTGTCGCGGCAAGGGACACATGGCCATATTATACCCGCGGCACACCGGTTTTCGGCTTCCATCGCACGCGCCTTGACGCGGATGGCTGCGTTGGAAATGCTAGCTGTAGTGCGGCTGGAGCGGCGCATTTCCGCCTTGCCCTCCACGCCAATGCACGCACGCTCAAAACCGAAAACTGGCATGCCGCGGGTATATACCCTTACCACACCTTGAATCTGGACCGGGATATAGCGCAATCTTCGGACTACCCAGTCCTTGAATAGCCACACTTTCCGAGGCCCATATGTCGGATCTTGAACAGTCACTGCCGCGTCGTCACAGCGTCGCGGTCGCCGTTGGCGGTGTCGTCATCGGTGGCGGATCGCCGGTGGTGGTGCAGTCGATGACCAACACCGATACCGCGGATGCGATGGCGACCGCGGTACAGGTCGCGGAGCTCGCACGCAGTGGTTCGGAGCTGGTGCGAATCACGGTCAACAACGAAGCAGCGGCGCGGGCGGTGCCAAGAATCCGGGAGCGCTTGCAGGTACTTGGGGTCGACGTGCCTCTGGTGGGTGATTTCCATTTCAATGGTCACAAGTTGCTGCGGCAGCATCCCGATTGCGCGCGAACCCTCGACAAGTACCGGATAAACCCTGGCAATGTCGGTCGTGGCAGCAACAAGGATCCGCAGTTCGCCAGCATCATCGAGCAGGCTTGCCGCTACCACAAACCGGTCCGCATCGGCGTCAATTGGGGCAGTCTGGATCCGCAGTTGGTGGCCGCCATGATGGATGACAATGCGCGCGCCAGGCAACCGCTGGGTGCGGTGCAGGTTATCCGGCGGGCGATGATCGCATCCGCCCTGGACAGCGCCGGGCGCGCTGAACAACTGGGGCTGGGACACGATCGCATCGTATTGTCGGTGAAGATGAGCGGGGTTCAGGACCTGATCTCAGTATATCGGGAGTTGGCCGGGCGTTGTGATTATCCTCTGCATCTCGGACTTACCGAAGCCGGCATGGGCAGTCGCGGCATCGTCGCATCCAGTACTGCCTTGGCGGTGCTGTTGCAGCAGGGAATCGGTGACACCATACGGGTATCCTTGACTCCCGACCCCGGCGGGGATCGCAGCGTGGAGGTGCGGGTCGCCCAGCAGATCCTGCAGTCCATGGAGTTGCGGGCGTTCACCCCGGCCGTGGTGGCCTGCCCGGGCTGTGGACGCACCAGCAGCGACTACTTCCAGCGTCTGGCACGCGACATCGAGGACTATCTTCGTTTCAGGATGCCCGCGTGGCGGCAGCAGTTTCCCGGCGTCGAACAGATGTCGGTTGCGGTCATGGGTTGTGTCGTCAACGGACCCGGCGAAAGCCGCAACGCCAATGTTGGAATCAGTCTGCCCGGGACCGGCGAGCGACCGGTGGCGCCGGTTTATGTCGATGGCGAGAAAACGGTGACCCTGAAAGGCGACCGCATTGCTGAAGAATTCCAGCAGATCGTGGACGACTATGTGTCCTCCCGCTATGCGCCCAAGCATACTCCGGTGTAAACCGGTGTGGTGCTCCGGTTCAGAGGCGGTAGGGTTGCATGTCCACCTCCTCTACATGTTTCCCGAGCAGCGCGATGACGCCCTGGTAGCGGTGTTCACCATCGGTAGCGAACTCGAAACGGTAGACGCGCAGGATGGTGACATGGCCTTGCCGGCTACGAATCAGGCGAATCCGTTCGCGGGCGACGGTGTGATCGAGCAGTTGCACCTCGGCCCGCTGGCAAGCCCTTTGCGCCGCGGCCAGCGCGATATCGCGTGCGCTGATGCTGTCCAGCCAAAACCAGCCGGCCAGTGCCAGCAGCGACAGCAGCACAACGGATTCGTTCATGGACATCATGGCATGATACCGCGATGGTGAGCTGTGACTGAGTCTGCCGACGACAAATCCCGGCCACCAAGGCTGCCGGTGGCATCAGCCTGGTGGCTGGTACTGGTTGCGCTGCTGTTGTGGAACATGATGGCAGCATGGCAGCCTCGCGAGAAGATCGCCAAGATCCCCTACAACGTGTTTGTCGAGCAGGTGCGCGTTGACAACGTCGCCAAAGTCAGGATCGTGGGTGGTGAGATCACCGGTTCGTTCGTGGAATCGATCGAATGGCCGCCGCCCGCCAGTATTGAGACCAACACGCCAGAGGGATTGCCCAAGGCCGCTCCGGTGGTCAGCTACCAGCTTTTTCTGACCGTCTTTCCCAAAGCCCTGGGTGATCCTGGTTTGTTGCCGTTGTTGCAGCAGCACGGTGTCGAAATCCGGGTTCAGCCAGCCGCGAGTCCACTCGCGTCCGTGTTGCTGGCCAACGTCATACCTTTGCTGCTGCTGGTGGGTTTCATCTGGTGGATGGGACATCGGGCCAGCAATCAGCAGGGCAGCATCTTTGGAGGATTCACCCGAACCCGGGCCCGCCACCATCTTCAGGAGGCCTCGCGCGTGCGTTTCGCGGATGTGGCCGGTTGCGACGCCGCCAAGCAGCAGTTGTGGGAGGAGGTGGATTTTCTGCGTAACCCCGAGAAATATCACGATATAGGCGCCAGGATCCCACGTGGCCTGTTGCTGGTCGGACCGCCGGGCACCGGTAAGACGCTGCTTGGGCGGGCGGTTGCCGGGGAGGCCGGCGTGCCGTTCTTCCAGATCAGTGGCTCGGAGTTTGTGGAGATGTTCGTCGGTGTGGGCGCAGGCCGCGTGCGCGATCTGTTTGCCCAGGCCAAGGAGGTGGCGCCTGCGATCGTGTTTATCGATGAACTCGATGCCGTGGGGAGGCGCCGCGGCACCGGTGTCGGCAACGTCAACGACGAGCGCGAGCAGACACTGAACCAGTTGCTGGTGGAAATGGACGGATTCGACGAACGTCAGGAAGTCATCGTGCTGGCCGCGACCAATCGCCCCGATGTGCTGGATCCTGCCTTGCTCAGGCCGGGGCGCTTCGACCGTCAGGTAACCGTGCCGCTGCCGGATCGTGAAGGCCGGGCAGCGATCCTTAAGATCCATTGCAGGCCGTTGCCGCTGGCGGCGGATATCGATCTCAAGCAGTTGGCCGCCGGCACCACCGGCATGAGCGGCGCGGATCTCGCCAACCTCTGCAATGAGGCTGCATTGGCGGCAGCCCGGCTCGGCGATACAGAGGTGGCGGCCAGGCACTTCAGCTCCGCGCTGGACAAGATCGTGCTGGGAGATGAGCGACACTTGGTGCTGGATGCCGCTCAGAAGCAGGTGATTGCCTGGCACGAAGCCGGGCACGCGGTCGCCGCCTGGTTGAACGCCGATGCCGATCCGGTGTTCAAAGTGACCATTGTGCCGCGCGGGCGGGCTCTGGGGATTACCGAGCAGCTTCCTGAACAGGACCGCTACAACTACAGTGAGCGGGCACTGGGCGCCCGAATTCAGGTGGCGCTGGCCGGGCGTACAGCCGAAGAACTGGTGTTCGGAGAGGTGACCACCGGCGCCGAAAATGACTTGTTGGAGGCGACCCGGCTGGCCCGCCGTATGGTTACCCGCTGGGGTATGGGCGGGCTCGGGGTGGCAGCCTATGACGGTGGTGATGAGAACCCGTTCCTGGGTTATGAGCTGACTCGGGGACGTGATTACAGTGAGGCGACCGCTGCCCGCATCGACGAGCAGGTCAGCAGACTGCTGGAAGAGCGACATGCCGCGGTACGTGAACTGCTCTCTGCTGCCCGGGATGCTCTGGACCGCCTGGCCGCTACGCTGCTCGAGCAGGAAACGGTCGAGCAAGCGGAACTGCTGCAGATAGTCGGTCCCCGACCGCAGCCGGGTCTGCCGGGACCCAGCTCGAAAACGGATTGAGCCACTGATGATCGCTCAGGTGGCCGGGAAAGCGACCGCGTGTTCGGCGGCAATCCGTATCCCCACTTCTTCGCCCAGGGCGAGATCCGCATGGCTGGGGAATAGCGACAACAGTTCGATGTTGTCGCCGATGGTCAGGGTGTAGAGTGTTTCAGCACCTTTGAATGCCTTGCCGGTGATCTTTGCCCGCAGTGCCGAGTCACCATCATCGGCGACGATGTCGTCGGGTCTGAGCAGGACGTCCAGTTTGGTTCCCGGTTCACACAAGAAGGCCCGGTCTGCCTGGATCAGGCCGATTTCGGTTTGCAAGGTGTCGGGAGTGAGCAGCGTGGCGCGCACGAAGCGGCCCTGACCGATGAAGTCGGCTACGAAACGGTCCACTGGATTGTGGTACAGGTTGTAGGGTGTATCCCACTGCAGCAGTCCGCCGTCGTTCATAACCCCGATCAGTTCGGCCATTGCGAATGCCTCTTGCTGATCGTGGGTCACCATGACGGCGGTGACACCCTTTTCTTTGAGTATGTCGCGAACCTCCTGACCGAGTCGCTCACGCAGGTCCACATCGAGGCTGGAGAACGGTTCGTCGAGCAATACCAGATCCGGGCCGCCAGCGAGCGCCCGTGCCAGCGCCACTCTTTGCTGCTGGCCACCGGATAATTCGTGGGGGAACCGCTTGCCGATGCTGCCGAGGCCGACCAGGTCGAGCATTTCGTGGCCGACGCGGCGGCGTTGCGGGCCACTGAGGTGGCGCAAACCGAAAGTCACATTGTTGATCCCGTTGAGATGTGGAAACAGCGCGTAGTCCTGAAATACCATGCCGATTCGCCGCTGCTCCGGAGGTGCTGTAGCGCCGGGCCGTGATACCGTTTTGCCGCGCAGGCGGATTTCGCCGCCTTGCAGTGGCTCAAACCCCGCGATCGCCCGCAGCACGGTGGTCTTGCCGCAACCGCTGGGGCCCAACAGGCAGACTACCTGCTTTTTACGCACCCGCAGCGACAGGTTGCGGGCGACCACGAGGTCGCCGTAGGCGCACTCGATCCGGTCCAGCTCCAGCATCAGGTCGTCGCTCATGGGTGCCTGCATATGACGAGTGTATTCTTGGGCGGGCCATTTCCGTGCGCTGTTGCCCGGCTCCGACGGCCGGTGAGCTGGCCACTGATCCGGCGCATCGTCAGGCTCCGGACCCGCACACTAAGGTGAAACCGGATACCAGTCCAGCGCGGCCCTCATCCGGGGCCGCAGGCGCCAGGGCTCCGATAGGGTTGGTACCCTGTGGTCTGCTGTGTCAATATGCGCGCCCTTTGGG
>CBDVAK010000110.1:0-10564 GCA_965371945.1 uncultured Candidatus Competibacteraceae bacterium | reverse complement strand
GCCTGGTTACGGCGGATGAGCGGATCATGGAATGGAGTGGGCCGGTCAGGCGCCTAGATGCACGCTTATAGCGAGTAGCAACGGGGCGAAGGGATAATTTCTGTAGTGGTTCAGACGTGATCTGGCAGACGATGATATCCTTGATCAGGACCTGGCTCTTTTCCGGTTCAGAGAAAGCCAATGCGCCGCCGCAGCAGGACACTGTCTTTTCGTAGTTTCTGCTTCGCTCAGAATAAGTCAGGGCTTCCCTAAGACTCTACAAAGGCCTCCGGTGCCGGCAGCGGGCGACCCAGATAGTACCCTTGCGCATAATCGATCCCGAATTCAGCAAGCAAGGCCAGAGTTTCGTCATCCTCCACATACTCAGCGATGGTTTCCTTGCCGAATCCCCGGGCAACCTGTGACAGCGCCCTGACCAGAATCTGATCATCCGCATTGACCGACAAGCGGGTGATAAAGCTGCCATCGATCTTCACGAAATCAATGGGCAGTTGCTTGAGATAGTAAAACGATGAAAAACCAACGCCAAAATCGTCGAGCGCAAAACGACAACCCAGTGCACGCATGGTTCCCATCAGCTCCCGCGCCGCAGGAAAATCCGCGACCGCGGCTGTCTCGGTAATCTCGAACACGACGCGAGAGGCATCGACGCCGGTGCGCTCCAGTTCGGCCACCAGGTGGTTGGTAAATTCAGGGTCGCAGAGCCCCGGACCGGATAGATTGACAGAGAAGATAATTTCCTTGCGAGGAACATCGGCAAGCTGATCGAGCGCCAGGCTCAGTATCCTTCTATCGACCAGATGTATCATGCCGCTGCGCTCGGCGGCATCGATAAACCCCGCTGGTGGACGCAGGCTGCCGTCTTCCTGTCGTATTCTGAGCAGTGCCTCGTAGTGCGAAACACGGGTGCCGAGCACTTCACGAATAGGCTGGAAGTGCAGCATCAAGGTTCCGCTGTCGAGCGCCTGTTGAACCTCCGCCTTGCCGTACACGCGCCGTTTGACCCGCTCCATCGCCTGGTCCGAATCAGAGTACAAGTGCCACTGTCCCCGCCCCCTTTCCTTGGCAAGCTTCATGGCCAGTTCCGATCGGGTCAGCAAATCATCCGCCGCGTCGGTATGATCGTCGATCATCGCGATGCCGGTGCAAGCGCTGAGATTCTGCGCCGGACTTCCCTGCGGCCACTCGATCGCGGCCAGCCGCGAATTCAACTCGCGAGCCAGTTGCGATGCCGCCTCCTGGTCACGGGCCTCGGACAGCAAACCGAATTCGTCGCCGCCCAGTCGTGCCAGACAAAGGATCTCGGACATCCCTTTGCGCAGCGTGTCAGCCACCACCTTGAGGACAGTATCGCCGGCATCATGGCCATCTCTGTCATTGATGAACTTGAACTGGTCCAGGTCAAAAACCAGCAACGCGCCCCGCGGTGCGGCGCTACCCGCATGTTCCAGCAGCGACTCCAGCTCGTCCTGCAGGCCGTGACGGTTGGCCAGGCCGGTCAAGGCATCGTGCCGATCCAGCCAGGACAGTCGCCGCTCCGCTTCCCGCCGGTCAGTGATATCCAGACCGACCGAAAGCACGGCGGCGGTGTTGTCGGCACCGGGATTGAGCCGCGAATGATACCAGGTCACCGAGCGCGTCGAACCGTCGCGACAGCGCAGCATCGATTCGTGGCGCAGGTTTCGGCCCCTGCCAGTCGCCAGTTCCGCCAGCCGCCCGGGCAGGTCCGGTAACAGGCCGATGGGGGACAGCAACGACGCAAAACGCCGACCCCTTACCTCGTCCAAACCGAAACCACTCTGTTCCAGGGCGTAGCGGTTCACCGCAATCACGCGGGATCCGCGATCCAGGGTCAGGATCATGACCTGGGCGGTATCGAGCAGGCTGTTGACAAAATCGCGTTCGGAACGGAGTTCCTGCATGTGCTTTGACAGTTGCTCGCTGCGCTCGCGAACCTGTCCTTCCAGCGTTTCCAGTTGATACGACAACTGAATCGCAGTGTCGTCCAGCACATCGAACTCGTCCCGGGTCAACCGTGCCCGCATGCCCGCGCCGATAGTTGTCCGGACCCTGTTGAACTTGCGCGCGGCAAGCAATGGCAACTGCCCAGCGGTTCGACGCAAACGCCGCATGGGACTGCGCAGCAGCACCACCAGCAGCAGTTCAGACAGAACCAGCCCCACCAGACCGACCGCAAGACTTTGGCGCGTCGCGCTGTGGACACCGGCGATCGCCTGGCTGACGTCACGAATCCCCACGATCCGGAGCCCCGGATCGAGCTGGAACGGCAACCCCGTGGACAACAGCGAGTCGCGGTCGAACCACCTCAGCTCGAAAGTGGCGTCGGGCGTTTCCAGCGTGGTCGCCCGGAATCCGTCCAGAGGTGTCGATCGGGACAATTGTTCCAGCAACTGAAAGGAAATCGGGTAACCGCTGATCGCCACCGCCCGATATCCCCACTCGGGCAGCTCATTGCGACCCGGTGCCGTGCCGACCGTGGGAGCCAGCACCGCGATATCGCTGTTGGTGATCTCCTTGAACTGCAACACGACATCAGCCAGCGAACTGGCCAGCACCACTACTCCGACTTCACGGCCCTCGATCAACAACGGCACGGTCGCATATAGCAGACACTCATAGCGGCAAGCGAGTGCATAGACCGGTTGATCCCGGCTATTGGCGATAGATACCCACTGCGCAATCATCGACTCAGGCATTTGGCCTGAGCTGCCGAAACGCCATTCCCCCAACAGTTGGTCGCGGGTGTCGTAAATCGCCACCGCGCCGATGTCCATCTCCAGTTGCAAACGAGGCCAGCTGGCCTCGAATGCGGTACGCAAGCGATCAGCATCCGCATCGAGCAGCGCCGCCCGCATCCCCGCCAGCGTGGGCACCAGCCCACCGAGGCGTTCCAGTCTGAGCACCGCATTGCCGACTATGGTGCGCAGCTCACGAAGATCGCGTTGATGACCCTCCTCCCAGCCCTGATTGATCTGTGTGGTGAGGTTCCGATAGCTGAGCAGGGTGTAGGCAAACGCCACCGACAGCAACAACGCACTGCTGAGCAGGATCGCTTTCCATTTGAGGCTGAGAAACGGCCGCGTGCCGGCATCGGCCAACGCATCCGGCGCAGTAGACTGCGAC
The DNA here is from genome assembly GCA_965371945.1 of uncultured Candidatus Competibacteraceae bacterium. Taxonomy (GTDB): domain Bacteria; phylum Pseudomonadota; class Gammaproteobacteria; order Competibacterales; family JAHEDQ01; genus CBDVAK01. The sequence goes on along the minus strand of CBDVAK010000110.1, from coordinate 7,420 downwards.
TGTGTCGCCGGTGCCGGCATTACGGTCTTATCCACGTTCCGACCCTGTCAGGGCCACGCCGGAATGAAGGTGGCGCCACTGTCAGCGATGCGCATTGGAGCGTGGCCGCAGGTGTGGGAACAGCAGTACATCACGGATCGATGGCGTGTCGGTAAACAGCATGACCAGGCGATCGATGCCAATGCCTTCTCCCGCGGTGGGCGGCAGTCCGTATTCCAAAGCCCGCACATAGTCCGCATCATAATGCATGGCTTCCTGGTCGCCAGCATCCTTGTTGAGCGCTTGTTCGCGAAAGCGCTGCTCCTGATCCTCGTAGTCGTTGAGTTCCGAGAAACCATTGGCGATCTCACGGCCGGCAACGAAGAACTCGAAACGATCACTGATCGATGGATCCAGATCATTGCGCCGCGCCAGCGGCGATACCTCGGTCGGATACGCAGTGATGAAGGTCGGATTGCGAATACGGTGTTCAACTGTCTTTTCGAATATTTCCAACACCAGTTTGCCGACACTCCAACCGGCATCAACCTCCACACCGAGACTCCGGGCTGCGGACCTGGCGCGGTCAGGATCCAGCAAATCCTCTGACCGTAAACCCTCGTTGAATTTCAAAACCGCCTCGGACAATGTCATTCTTACAAACGGCCGGGAGAAATCATAGCATTCGCCCTGGTAGTTTAGCTGCCCACTACCGAGCAGTTCCACTGCCATTGTTCGTAACAATTCCTCGGTGAGATCCATCAACTGATGGTAGTCGGCATAAGCCTCATAGAATTCAAGCATCGTGAATTCCGGATTGTGGCGTGTGGAAAGGCCTTCGTTTCGAAAATTCCGGTTGATCTCGTATACCCGTTCGAATCCCCCTACCACCAGACGCTTCAAATACAATTCCGGAGCGATTCGCAAGTATAATTGTAGATCCAGGGCATGGTGGTGGGTCACGAAAGGTCGGGCAGCCGCCCCCCCGGGGATCGCCTGCATCATCGGGGTTTCCACCTCCATGAACCCACGTTGATCGAAGAAACGGCGTACGAACGCAACGATTGCGGAGCGCATACGGAAAGTCTTGCGCGTCCTGTCATTCATGATCAGGTCCAGATAGCGCTGCCGATAGCACTGTTCCTGGTCCGCCAGCCCGTGAAATTTTTCGGGCAGGGGACGCAGCGACTTGACCAGCAGACGAAGCTGGTCGACCCGTACCGACAACTCTCCGGTGCGGGTGCGAAACAGCACACCCTCGGCACCGACGATATCGCCCAGATCCCAGCCCTTGAAGCTCTGATAGACACCATCGGGAAGTGAGTCACGCTGCATGAACAGTTGTATTCTCCCGGACATGTCCTGAACATGGGCGAAACTGGCTTTGCCCATCACCCGTTTGGCCATCATCCGTCCGCCAATGGACACCCGGATGGCCTCTGCTTCCAGTTGTTCGCCGCTTGTCTGGGTATAGGTCTCCTGTAGTTGTCCCGCCAGTGCCGTGCGCCGAAAATCATTCGGGAACGCTGGTCCACGTGCCTGCAAATCCCGCAGTTTTTGCCGGCGCTGGGCAATCAGGCGGTGTTCGTCATGTTGCTCGTTCATACTGTTTCCGTCATGACAGCCTTCTAGAGCCCGCTTTGCAGGCTGGCTTTGATAAAACCGTCCAGATCACCGTCGAGAACAGACTGGGTGTTGCCAACTTCAACCCCAGTACGCAGGTCCTTGATACGCGATTGGTCGAGGACATAGGAGCGAATCTGGCTTCCCCAGCCAATATCGGATTTGCCATCCTCCACCAGCTGCTGATCCTGGCGCCGTTTCATCATTTCCAGCTCATAGAGCTTGGCCTTCAACTGTTTCATTGCGGTAGCCTTGTTCTTGTGCTGGGAACGATCATTCTGACACTGAACCACCGTATTGGTGGGCAGGTGGGTAATGCGCACCGCTGACTCGGTGCGGTTGACATGCTGGCCGCCCGCCCCGCTGGCACGATAGACATCGATGCGCAGATCGGCGGGATTGATATCCACCTCGACGCGATCATCCACTTCCGGTGCGACGAATACCGCGGCAAACGAGGTATGACGCCGGTTGCCCGAATCGAACGGTGACTTGCGTACCAATCGGTGAACACCAATTTCCGTGCGCAGCCAACCAAACGCATGGTCGCCATCGAAGCGCACACTGGCGCTCTTGATCCCTGCCACCTCGCCAGACGAAACTTCAAGTATCTCGGTCTGGAAACCGCGCCGTTCGCCCCAGCGAAGATACATTCGAAGCAGCATCTCCGCCCAATCCTGAGCCTCGGTTCCGCCAGAGCCCGCCTGAATATCGAGAAAGGCATTACTGGCATCCATTTCCCCGCAAAACATCCGCTGGAATTCCAGCGCCTCCACCCGTCTCTGGTGCTCATCCAGATCAGTGAGAACCGCGGCGATGACATCCTCGTCTTCCTCTTCCGCAGCCATCCCCAGCAGCTCGCCCGTTTCCTCCAAGCCGGTGGCAATCTGATCCAGAGAGATCACGATATGCTCCAGCCGGGCCCGCTCCTTGCCGAGCCGCTGGGCACGTTCCGGATCATTCCAGATCATGGGGTCCTCCAGCTCCCGCGTCACTTCTTCCAGCTGTTCCTTGTTGGCAGCATAGTCAAAGGTACCCCCTCAGGGCGTCCACGCGCTCTTGCAGATCATGGACACGAGTATAGTGTGCGTTCAGTTCCATTTGCCTGTTCTGTCTCCGCCAGATTGATGTGCCGGCCGGCGGCCTGGTTCAATTCATTATGTGGCTACGCAGGAATGAGCGAACCTGCCCGCTGTCGGCATCCATGGTCTGCACATGCTGCGGTCGTCGCTCCAAATCTTCAAGCCCCTCGGGACGGGGCGGACACCAACCCACTGCTTCGCGTATAGCCTGCTCGAATTTTACCGGCTGCGCGGTTTCCAGAAACAGCATAGGCACACCTCGCTCGACATACTCGGAACCCACTGCAATGCCGTCAGCGGTGTGAGTATCGACCAGCACGCCGAGACTCTCGTGCAGGGTCCTGATCGTGCGGATGCGTCGATCATGACTGCTGCGACCGGAAACGAAACCAAAGCCAGCCACACGTTCGAATGCCTGGCTGCCGGCGAGATCAAAGGAACCTTCGTTACCCAGTTGAGTCCATAGCTGACGCAATGCCTCCGGGTCTCGATCGACCAGGTCGAACACGAAACGCTCGAAGTTCGATGCCTTGGATATATCCATCGAGGGGCTGCTGGTGCGCTGCACCTGCGCGGCGGGTCGCGGTCGGTAGGCGCCGCTGCGAAAGAACTCGTCAAGCACGTCGTTTTCATTGGTCGCAACCACCAGGTGACGAACCGGCAAACCCATCTGGCGGGCAATGTGCCCGGCACAAACGTTCCCGAAATTGCCAGAAGGCACCGCAAATGAAACCAGTTGCCCCGGGCGGTTGGTGACCGCCAGCCAGCCTTTGAAGTAGTACACCACCTGGGCCGCCACCCTGGCCCAGTTGATCGAATTGACGGCGCCGATCCGGTAGCGCTGCTTGAACGCAATGTCCGACGAGATTGTCTTGACGATATCCTGGCAGTCATCGAACACACCGCGTATCGCGATGTTGAAGATGTTGGGTTCATCAAGACTGTACATCTGTGCCTGTTGAAACGGGCTCATGCCGGTATCCGGAGACAACATGAACACCGAGATATTGGATTTTCCCAGCATCGCATATTCAGCGCTGGAGCCGGTATCACCGCTGGTGGCTCCGAGTATGTTGAGCGTTTGATGCTGCTGTTCGAGTACGTACTCGAACAGATTACCCAACAGCTGCATGGCGATATCCTTGAACGCCAGCGTGGGTCCGTTGGACAGCCGCAGCAAATACTGATCGTCTTGCAGGTGCTTGACGGGCGTGATGTCCGCGTCGGCAAAGATTGCGGCCGTGTAACTGCGTTGACAAAGATCCTCCAGGTCCCGGTATTCGATATCACTGGCGAAACGCCTGAGTATGCGTGCCGCCAACTGCGGGTAGGCCAGACCACGCCAGGACTCCAGGGTGTCTGAATCCACCCGCGGATACTGCTCCGGAACGACCAGACCCCCATCGGGGGCCAGACCGCCGATCAGGATGTCGGTGAACGATCGGGGCGCCATCCCCCCGCGGGTACTGATGTACCCTTCGCACACAGGCTCCCGGCCGCATTGCACACCCTGCCTGTCCATGGTCGCGTAACATCTCCTCACAATAGACTGGCCATATTTCGTCACCGCGCCCTACCTTGACAAGCCAGGACGGGCACCACTTTGCAGGTAAGCTGCGGGCGGCCGGTATACCAGCCATCCCGGCTACTTCATTGATCACGCAAAGCGCGGATTATACCGGGAAATTCGGCCAGGGTATCCGTTGACGGGATTCCGTTCAGGCCCGCTGCAGCACTTCGGCAACCAGCTGCAGACGCTGCCGCCCCTGCCATTCGTTGACTTCCATTCGGTACACCAACCTCACCCGCCCGGGGACCCGCTCGAGAAATTCCGCCGGTGCGTTGAAAGCAATCGCCTCCACACGATGTTGATCCCGGCCCGGTCTCAGCACCAACTTGAGATGGCGATCCCGGATCACGCGGCTATCCAGAACCTCGAAGCAGCCGTCGAATACCGGTTCAGGAAACCCCTGACCCCAGGGTCCAGCCTGTTCCAGAAGCCTGGCCGTGTGCAGATTCATTCTCGAGGCTTGCAACTCACCATCGCATACGATCACTCCGGCGAGGTCGCGCTCGTCCACCAGATTGTCAACGACCGCTGTCAGAGCCCGCCGGAATATCGCCAGGGAGTCTTTGCGCAGTGACAGCCCGGCTGCCATGGCATGTCCCCCGAAGCGCTCGATCAAGCCAGGATTTCCCGAATCCACTGCCGCCAGCGCATCGCGGATATGCAGTCCGGGGATAGACCGCGCCGAACCTTTGAGTCCTTCGTGGCCATCGTCCGAAAAGACCACGGCTGGTCGGTGGGTACGCTGGCGTATCCGAGCCGCCAGGATACCGATCACACCCTGATGCCAGTCGCCGTCGTGTAGACACAAGACACTGGGTAGCCCTCCCTGTTCGAGATCGAGCGACTCCACCATCCTCAGCGCTGACTCCTGCATGGTGCTTTCCACCTGGCGCCGCTGCTGGTTGATCTCATGTAGTTGCGATGCCAGCTTGGCGGCAGCGACGCAGTCATCGCTGAGCAGGCACTCGATCCCCAGCGACATGTCCTCCATGCGACCGGCCGCGTTCAGACGCGGCGCAACACTGAAACCGATGTCACGGCTTACGATCCGTTCCGGAGCCGCACCGGCTACCAGGGCAAGGGCACGGATCCCTGGCCGACATCGACCTGCTCTTATCCGTGCCAGCCCCTGCGCCACCAGGATGCGATTGTTGCTGTCCAGTGGCACCAGATCGGCGATGGTTCCCAACGCCACCAGGTCGAGCCACTGGGCAAGATTGGGCTCTTCGATGCCACGATCCAAGAACCAGCCGGTGGTTCGCAGACGGGCTCTGAGTGCAAGCAGCAGGTAGAACAGCACACCGACACCCGCCAGCGCCTTGCTTGGAAAGGGACAACCCGGCTGGTTGGGATTGACGATGGCATTGGCCAGCGGCAGATGGGGTCCGGCCAGGTGGTGATCGGTAACGATCACTGCGATGCCGAGATCGCGGGCGGCACGCACACCCTCGATACTGGCGATACCGTTGTCTACGGTAACAATCAGATCGGTGCACTCGGGATCGATCTGGGCGATCAACTCCACGCTCAGGCCATAGCCGTGTCGAAACCGGTTGGGCACCATATAGTCTACTTGCGCAGCCCCCAGGGCCCGTAGTGCCAGCACAGCCAGCGCGCAACTGCAGGCGCCGTCGGCGTCGAAATCTCCGACCACCAGGATCCTTCCGCGGCTGGCCAGCATCGCCACCAGGAGATCGCAGGCCTCCGGCAAACCCAGCATGCGCGGTGCTGCCAGCTGTTGCAGACCGGCATCCAGTTGCCGCGCATCGCGTATGCCGCGGCAGACATAGAGCTGCTGCAATAACGGGTCAATACCCGATCCCAGATCCACGCCCGGATCCACTCTCCGGTATTCGATACGCCGTGTTTCAGGGTCTGACATCAAGCCCGGCCCCTCGCCGCCACAACCGCCATGCCCGCACGGGCGTGACGGCCAGTGCCGTGGAATCACAGGGTAGAATATCCAGCTTGGCGAGACGGCCCGACCGCAATGCCCTCAGCAGCGGTACCGCCCAGCGGGATTCGAATGCATTCAGATGCGCCACCCACTGCCAGGGATCATCGGCCAGATGGGCGTCAGCGAACTGCTCGAACACCAGCAACGCGGTGGAGGAACGACCGCCCTGCTGTAACAGGACCGCGGCGCCTTCCGGCACCGATTCGGCACGATGCCCACAAGCCGCGGCCACTCCGACCAGGGTCCTGTCGGTACCGAACAGGCGTTCGGCGGGCGCCTGCACTGACTCGGGGAACAGCCCTCCGCCCCAGGCCCAGATGCTATTGAAGACTGGGTCACCACGCTGTTCGCGAAGCCGGTTGAGAGGATGCTCGTGCAACAGCATCTGCAGTTCGGTGAGACGACGCTGCCAGTATCGTGCACCGGCCCCCGTTACCAGCAACGAATCGCCACCCGCGACCGGTAAATCCCTGAGCGCAGATGTCCGTACCTGTGGATCGCGCTCAGATCCCAGATACCAGCCACCGTCACCGTGCTGTTCAATCGTTTCTCCAGGTGCGTCGTAAACCTCCGCCAGCAGTCGACCGAACCGGTCCGCTTCCTCGTCGCTGAGCGGCAGCGTCGAACGGGGTTGCAGAACCAGGCCGTCCAGACCCGCCTGCAGTTGCACGGGATCGAGCCGAAGCCAGTAACGTTGGTCGACGGTGGCGACCCTGGCGCGGCGCATGACTGCCGCCGCCGGCAGGTCGCTACCGTGGCCTGGCTCCACCCCGCACAAGCGCAACAGGCTGCGATGATAACCCGACTCGCCCGTGCCTTTGCGGGCGCGCCCCAGCAGACGCGCAAGAGCCGGCGTGCGGGGAACCGGAAAGCCGCTGCTACCCCATTGCGGCCAGCGCGCCGTCAACCCCGGCATCAACGCAATCAGCCTGCGCATCGACAACATGCCCCGCGACCATGATCAACACCGCCGTATCGACCGTCGATATCAGTCACTTGTGTGCCGTTCGTACAATTTCTCAATAACCCGGGGCAATGCGGGTGCGGGCAGCGCCTTCCAGAACACGCCGTAAATACATCCCTGTAGGCTCGACAGCGGCATCCCTGCCGCTGACGGTCCCGCAAGGCACTGCCCGCACCCACGTCACGGCGGCCAACGCCCCGGGGTAATTGAGAAGTTTCCCGTCTGTCTGACAGCGCTGCAGACGA
>CBDVAK010000109.1:0-10680 GCA_965371945.1 uncultured Candidatus Competibacteraceae bacterium | reverse complement strand
GACCTGCGGTGCAGGTGGTGTGGGCACTTGATTCCATCGCCTGCAATCCCCATTTCCAGAACATTCATAAAGATTGCGACCGGAGATCAAGCCCATGCGAATGGACAAGCTGACCAGCAAATTCCAGATGGCGCTGGCTGAGGCGCAAAGCCTGGCGGTGGGCCGCGACCACCAGTTCATCGAGCCTGCCCACCTGATGGTGGCGCTGCTGGATCAGGAGGGTGGCTCGCTGCGACCCCTGCTGGCGCAGGCGGAAGTCAATATCAATCTGCTGCGCTCGCGTCTGGGCGAGGCACTGGATCACTTGCCGACGGTGCAGGGTGGCGCCGCTGGTGAGGTGCATATATCGAACGATCTGGGCCGCATGCTCAACGTTACCGACAAGCTGGCGCAGCAGCGCAAGGACGCCTACATCTCTTCGGAGTTGTTCGTGCTGGCGGCGGTCGATGACCAGGGCCAGACCGGCGAGATTCTACGCCATGCCGGCGCCACCCGGGGCATGCTCGAACAAGTCATCGACAAGGTTCGTGGTGGCGAAACTGTCAATGATCCCAATGCCGAGGAACAGCGGCAGGCACTGGAAAAATACACCATCGATCTGACCGAACTCGCCGAGCAGGGCAAGCTTGATCCGGTGATCGGGCGTGACGATGAGATTCGGCGTGCGGTGCAGGTGCTGCAGCGGCGCACCAAGAACAACCCGGTATTGATCGGTGAGCCTGGTGTGGGCAAGACCGCGATCGTCGAAGGGCTGGCGCAGCGGATCGTCGACGGCGAGGTACCCGAGGGGGTCAAGGGCAAGCGTGTGTTGTCGCTGGATCTGGCCGCGTTGATCGCCGGCGCCAAGTTCCGCGGTGAATTCGAGGAGCGTCTCAAGGCGGTGCTCAACGATCTGGCCAAACAGGAAGGCCAGGTCATCCTGTTCATCGACGAGTTGCACACTATGGTGGGTGCCGGTAAGGCTGAAGGCGCCATGGACGCAGGCAACATGCTCAAACCCGCGTTGGCAAGAGGCGAGTTGCACTGTATCGGCGCCACCACCCTGGATGAATACCGCAAGTACGTCGAAAAGGATGCGGCGCTGGAGCGGCGTTTTCAGAAAGTGCTGGTCGAGGAACCCTCGGTGGAAGACACGGTGGCGATACTGCGTGGGCTCAAGGATCGCTATCAGGTGCACCATGGTGTCGACATCACCGACCCGGCGATCGTCGCGGCGGCGACGCTTTCGCATCGTTACATCACCGACCGGCAGTTGCCCGACAAGGCGATCGACCTCATCGATGAGGCGGCGGCGCGCATCCGCATGGAGCTTGATTCCAAACCCGAGTCGATGGACAAGCTCGACCGGCGCCTGATCCAGCTCAAGATCGAACGCGAAGCGGTCAAGAAAGAAACCGATGAGGCTTCGCTGAAGAGATTGCGGGCTTTGCAGGACGAGATTGGCACGCTGGAGAAAGACTATGCCGACCTCGACGAGATCTGGAAGGCCGAGAAGGCCGCGGTGCAGGGGGCGGCACACATCCGCGAGGCACTGGAGCAGGCGCGCCTGGAGATGGAAAATGCTCGGCGTGCGGGTGATCTGGGGCGCATGTCGGAGATACAGTACGGGAGAATTCCCGAGCTTGAGCAGCAGCTTGCGGCGGCGGATGCGGCCGAGAACCGTGAGCAGACTTTGTTGCGCAACAAGGTTACGGGCGAAGAGATTGCAGAAGTGGTGTCCAAATGGACGGGTATCCCTGTCGCCAAGATGCTCGAAGGTGAACGCGAGAAACTGTTGCGCATGGAAGAGGCGTTGCAGACTCGGGTGGTCGGACAGGAGGAAGCCGTCAAGGCGGTCTCGAACGCCATCCGCCGGTCACGGGCGGGACTGTCCGATCCCAACCGGCCCAATGGATCGTTTCTGTTCCTGGGTCCCACCGGCGTTGGCAAGACCGAGTTGTGCAAGGCCCTGGCCGCGTTCTTGTTCGATACCGATGAGGCCATGGTGCGTATCGACATGTCGGAATTCATGGAGAAGCACTCCGTGGCCCGGCTGATCGGCGCTCCGCCCGGCTATGTCGGCTATGAGGAGGGCGGTTATCTGACCGAGGCGGTACGTCGCAAGCCGTACTCGGTGATCCTCCTGGATGAAATCGAGAAGGCGCACTCCGATGTGTTCAACGTGTTACTTCAGGTTCTTGATGACGGACGCCTGACCGATGGCCATGGGCGCACGGTGGATTTCCGCAACACAGTGATCGTGATGACCTCCAATCTTGGCTCCCAGGTCATCCAGGAACTGGCCGGAGAGGACAACTATGCACATATGAAAGCAGCGGTGATGGAGATCGTTGGCGGCCACTTCCGGCCGGAATTCATCAACCGGGTCGATGAGGCCGTCGTGTTTCATCCGCTGGGCGCCGAGCAGATTCGCGCTATTGCGGGGATACAGCTGGAGTACCTGCGCGAGCGTCTGGCCGAACGCGATATGGGGCTGGAGGTGAGCGATGCCGCGCTTGACCGGCTGGGAGCCGCGGGATTCGACCCGGTTTACGGAGCGCGGCCACTCAAACGGGCCATACAACAGCAAATCGAGAACCCGCTGGCGCAAAAGATTCTCGGCGGGGAGTTCATGCCAGGTGACACTGTGCGGATAGACGCGGAAGGGGAGGTGCTGGTATTTGACAAAGGCGCGCACCAAGCCGACGCGGCCTGATTGCCGTCACCGCGATTTGTGAATAGCCCCGCTCTGTTCGTAGGGCTGTTTGCTATCCAGGTCGCGATGGCGGGCTTTCCTGAGGCACAATGTATGGTTCACTATGGAGCGGGGGGTGAACAGGCATTGTGTCACACGGAAAGTGAGTACCGGTTGCATCCCGGATCTGTTGGCCTGTTCCCGGTAGCGGATCGGGGCAAGCCTTGAGGGTGGGCCCGGTGTCGCTTGTGCGGGCTGACAAACCGGCAGCGATCAATGGTGCGGCGGTACTGGTTGGGGCGCTGGTGCTGGCTATCCTGGTTCTGCTGGGCGCCGCGGCCTGGCAGCAGCATCGGGCATCGGATATCCGCGCCCGTCAGGTTGCCGCGACTGCCGGGCGCTGGGCGTTGGATATATCGAGCGCGCTTCGTCGGCAGCAGGCCACGTTGGATTTTCTGGTCCTCGCTCACCAGGATCTGATCTCGGACCTACTTGGCCAGTCCGACAAGACCGACAGCCGGCACATCCTTGCCACCCAGGTCGCCAGCGCATTCAGCGGCGCCTGCGGTTTTGCCATCGCGGATGCTGGCGGGGGAACCGTGGTCGGGGTGGCGCTACCGGCAGAGGATGATCCATCTTGTACCCGGGGCCATTCGTCGCAAGACCCGATGGGACCCCCCGGGCGTGGCCTCTACACCCTGATCAGCACAGCAACCGCCGGCGCGCCGGCGCCACGGGCACGTGTGGTCCTCAGTGCCCGGCAGCTATTGATGGATCGCGCCGCGATCAGCCCGATCGCACTTGCGGCCTATCTGGTCGAGCGCAAGCTGGAAGGCCCCTACGTAAGCGCCTGGTGGCCGGCCACGCGGTCTCCTCCTGCTGACAACGTCGCCAGTCTGCTCTCCGGGACCGGCGTCTATGCGGCACAAGTTCCCGGCAGCAGATGGGAACTGCTGCTGCAGGTGTCGGGTTCCGACGCTGCCAGTCTGCCCATATGGGAGTTGGGGCTGGCGGGCCTGTTGACCTTTGGCCTGGGCGCAGCGGGCTGGTGGTTGCTAGGCCGTGCAAGCCGGCAGCAGCTTGAGAGGCGCCAACTGACGCAGGCCCTTGCTGAAACCGATCAGCGTTTGCAGAGCATTCTCGATCATACCCGGTCGATGATCGGCGTCCGGGATTCGCAGGATCGCTTGCTGCTGGCGAACCATGCGTTGCAGAAGCGCCTCGACTTGCCGCTGCAGCAGATCGTTGGCAATTCGATCTCCGAGTTGTTTCCGTCGCAGATGCTCGATCAGCTGGCGGACGGGGATCAACAGGTCTGGCGTGAGCATACTTCGCTTTGCACTGAGGAAACTCTGCATGGTGAGCACTGGGAGGGATGCTACCGCTGGTTGCGGTTTCCGGTACCGGACGCCGCCGGTTCGATGACGGCCCTGGGGTTCCTGGCCACCGACATAACCGCCGAGCGCAGCGCCCAGGCCGCTCTCGAGGATTCACGCGCCCGCTACCAGGCGGTCTTCGATCAGGTGCCAGACGCATTGCTGCTGGTTGACCCGGGCGACGGCAGGATACTGGAATTCAGTTCCGCGGCCCACGCGCTGTTGGGCTACTCCCGCTCCGAATTCGAGGGATTGCATCTGTCCGATCTCGAACAAGCTGCCGGGGAGCGCAGCTCCTTGCAGCAGCGCTGCGCACAGGCCGAGGTGGAATGGCAATGTGAGACGCGATTCGTGACACGGGGCGGCGAACCGAGGGATGTAGTGGTCAGGGGGCGGCGGGCGGCAATCGGTGGGCGTGAGCTGGTGTTGGTGGTGGCTCGCGACGTCAGCGAGCAAAAACGTGCCGAACTGTCACTGAAGATGCTCTCCGGCGCGCTCGATCAGAGCGGCAGCGTGGTGGTGATCTCGAATCGCCGGGGCCTGGTCGAATACGTCAATCCGCGGTTTACCGAGGTCACCGGTTACGACCCCGACGAGGTGATCGGCAAACCGGCAAGCATGCTGCGATCCCCGGAAACACCCAGCAGAGTCGTGGACGAGATTCGCGATGCGGGTCGTCAGCACCACAAATGGCGTGGCGAACTGCTCAACCGGCGCAAATCGGGTGAACGTTATTGGGCGTTGATTTCCATCTCACCGGTGTGCGACGAAAACGACGAGGTGACCCACTACGTGACCGTCGGTGATGACGTCACCGAGATCAAGGAAACCCAGTTCCAGATGGAGCGGCTGGCTTTCTATGACACGCTCACCGGGCTGGCCAACCGGCAACTGTTTCGAGAGCGGCTGGAGCAGGTCTTGCGCGGCGCCACCCGCAACCAGAGACCTGCCGCCCTGCTGTATCTGGATCTCGATCGCTTCAAACGGGTCAATGATACCCTCGGCCACGATGCCGGTGACGCTCTGCTCAACGCCATCGGCGAGCGGCTTGGCCAGTGCGTGCGCAAGGAAGACAGTGTCGCGCGTCTGGGTGGTGACGAATTTACCGTGCTGCTGGCGGAAGTCGATGGACCGGCCGGCGCCGCGGTGGTGGCCCGCAAGATACTGGATGCGCTGTCCGAGTCGGTGCGGCTGGCCGCGCAGGAAGTGTTTGTCAGCGCCAGCATCGGCATCACCTTGATTCCCCAGGACGGCATCGATGCCACGGTGTTACTCAAGAATGCCGATCTGGCCATGTACCGGGCCAAGGACCAGGGCCGTAACAACTATCAGTTTTTCCGCAGAGAGATGAACGAGCAGGCAGCCGAGCGGCTGATGCTGGAAAACGACCTGCGCCGCAGTTTCTATCGTAGCGAGTTGAGTTTGCTGTACCTGCCGCTGGTGTCGCGCACCACCGGTCAGGTCGTGTCACTGGAAGCGCTGCTGCGCTGGCAGCATCCGCAGCGTGGCTTGCTGGCGCCGGGTTCCTTTATATCGGTTGCGGAAGAGAGCGGTCTGATCGTCCCGATCGGACAATGGGTGCTGCGCACTGCCTGTTCCCAGATCAAGGCGCTGCAGGAGGACGGTTATCCTGACATCGGGGTCTCGGTCAACCTGTCGGCACGCCAGTTCCGCGATCCCAACCTGGTCGGCAGCGTGCAGGCGACGCTGACCGGTACCGGGCTTGAGGCGCCTTTTCTGCAGCTGGAGATTACCGAGAGCCTGCTGATGGAGAATCTCGAGGAAGCCATTGCCACGCTGTGGGAGCTCAAGGAGATCGGTGTGTCGGTCTACATCGACGACTTCGGAGTCGGCTACTCGTCGTTGAGCTACCTCAAGCGTTTGCCGGTCGACAGCCTCAAGGTGGACCGTTCGTTCGTGCAGGATATTCCTGCCGACAGAGACGACATGGAAATTACTGCGGCGGTGATCGCCATGGCTCACAAGCTGCGTCTCAGCGTGGTCGCTGAGGGCGTGGAAACCACCGAACAGCTCGAATTTCTGGAAGAGAATCACTGTGACTTCTACCAGGGCCATCTGTTCAGCGAGCCACTGCCATGCGATGAATTGCGTGACTTTCTGCGCCAGTTCGGCGAGCAGGGTTCCCCGGGGCTGCCCAAGCCCGGGGACAAACCGGTCTGAGTGTCTATTTGACCCGCATACCCGGGGCTGCACCACTGTCGGGTTCCAGGATGAAGATATCCTCGCCGCCCGGACCCGCTGCCAGCAGCATGCCTTCCGACACCCCGAAACGCATTTTCCGTGGCGCCAGATTGGCGACCATGACCGTCAAACGACCCTCCAGTTGTTCGGGTTGGTAGGCTGACTTGATACCGGCAAAAACGTTGCGTTGCTGGCCACCGATATCCAGGGTCAGTTGCAGCAGCTTGTCGGCACCATCGACCTGCTGTGCCCGCAGGATACGCGCCACCCTCAGGTCGATACGGGCGAATTCCTCGAAACTGATCTCAGCCCCCAATGGCGCAACCTCGGCCGCGGTTGCGGTGGCCGGCGGCGTCGGTGAAGTGGCTTCGAGATCGCTCTTCGAGGCGGCAACCATGGCGTCCACGGCTGATTCCTCGATACGCTGCATCAAGGGCTGGAACCGTTCGATGCTGGAATCAAGCAGGGGCTCGCCGAGGTTTTGCCAGTTCAGTTCTCCGCATTTCAAAAAGCGGGCGGATTCTTCAGCCAGACGTGGCAACACCGGCGCCAGGTAGGTGACCAGAATCCGGAACAGATTGAGCCCGGTGGTACAGATCTCCTGTACCCGCGATTGCTGATTGTCCTGTTTGATCAGCACCCACGGCTTGTGCTCGTCGATATACTGGTTGGCGCTATCGGCGAGGTGCATGATCTCGCGCATGGCGCGGTTATAGTCGCGCCCCTCGTAGGCCAGGGCCACCGAATCGCCGGCGGCGACCAGTTCCCCATGCAGGGTAGGCTGGTCGAGCGTTGCGGACAGGCGGTTATCGAAGCGCTTGTTGATAAAGCCGGCGCAGCGTGAGGCGATGTTGACGACCTTGCCGATCAGGTCGCTATTGACCCTCAGCCGGAAGTCTTCCAGGTTGAGATCGATATCATCGATACCCGGTCCCAGCTTGGCCGCATAGTAGTAGCGCAGGTACTCGGGACGCAGATGATCCAGATAGGCGCGGCCGGTGATAAAGGTACCGCGCGATTTGGACATCTTCTTGCCGTCGACCGTGAGGAAGCCGTGGCAGTGCACCGCAGTGGGGACACGAAACCCCGCGCCTTGCAACATCGCAGGCCAGAACAGGGTGTGAAAATAGGCGATATCCTTGCCGATGAAATGTACCAGTTCGGCCTCGCTGTCGGGGTTCCAGAAAGCGTCGAAGTCCAGCCCGGTGCGGTCGCACAGGTTTCGGAAGCTGGCCATGTAGCCAATGGGGGCGTCCAGCCAGACATAGAAATACTTGCCCGGCGCATCAGGGATTTCGAAGCCCCAGTAAGGCGCATCACGTGAGATGTCCCAGTCCTTCAGCCCGACTTCGAACCACTCGGTGAGCTTGTGCGCCATCTGCGCCTGGATATGGCCGGCATTGACCCAGTTCTTGAGTGTCTGCTCGAAATCGCCCAGCCGGAAGAAGTAGTGCAGCGACTCTCTCTTTACCGGTGTCACCCCGGTCAACACCGAGCGCGGGTTGCCGAGGTCGGTGGGCGAGTAGGTGGCACCGCACGCCTCGCAGCTGTCGCCATACTGGTCCGCGGTTCCACAGCGTGGACACTCGCCTTTGATGAACCGGTCCGGGAGGAACATCTCCTTTTCCGGGTCGTAAGCCTGGGTGATCGTGCGTGTTTCGATGTGACCGGCCTTCTGCAGCCGGCGGTAGATCAAGCCTGCATAGTGGCGGTTTTCTTCGGAATGGGTGCTGTAGTAGTTGTCGAAGCCGATCAGAAAATCATCGAAATCGGCACGGTGCTCTGTACCGATGCGCTCTATGAGCTCCTCGGGCGTAGTTTTTTCCTGCTCGGCCTTGAGCATGATGGGTGTACCGTGAGTATCCTCAGCGCATACGTAGTAGCAACGGTGGCCGTGCAGTTTCTGAAACCGTACCCAGATATCGGTCTGGATATATTCGACCAGGTGACCGAGATGGATCGGCCCGTTGGCATAGGGCAGGGCGCTGGTGACCAGGATTTCCCGGCTGCGTGGTGGTGGTTGCTCAGACATTGCTCTGATCCGGCTGGGTGGTTGGGCGCCCTAGGAGGCTGTCCGAGAACAGATCGCTATTCTCGGACAGCCTCCTAGTAAGGGACGCCAGGAAACAGGTCGCCGAGGTTACGCTGCAATGTTATCGGGTTTCAAGGCGCGGCAGGAGGCTGGTCTGCCACCCAGGGGTACAAACTGGCGGAGGTGGACCCGCGGTCTGGGTGGCGCATGCTGGGGGTGTCGGCGGCAGGGATGCCGCCGTCAAGCCTACACGGACGTATTCACGGCGTCCCCCGGCATGTGTCACCCAGACCGAACCCTGCAAACTGCGGGCGATGGGCTACACCCCGTGGGTATAGCACTGCAACAATGTCTTCATTTCTATGTGTCCAATCCTGGCCCAGGGACTGTTAAACTACGCGGCCCTGACAACATTCAATCAGTCGAGAGAGATCGAGATGGGTGATCTTCGTTCCCAGCTATTGAAGGCGGGGCTGGTCAGCACCAAGCAGGTCAAGGTGGCCGATGCCGGGGACCACAAGCGCCGTAAGATCAAGCATGGCAAGGCGAGGCACGCAGTCGATCCGGAGGTCGCACGACGTAAACAGGAGCTGCGGGCCGCCCAGGAACAGGATCGCGACCGGCAGAGCAAGGTGCACGCGGAACGCGAGCGCCGGCGGCAGGAAAAAGCGCTCGCGGAGCGGCGTGCCGGGGAACTGGCGGAGCAGGGCAGGCGTGTTATCGCCACCGCAGCCGTCGCCCTGGA
Source organism: uncultured Candidatus Competibacteraceae bacterium (assembly GCA_965371945.1). Taxonomy (GTDB): domain Bacteria; phylum Pseudomonadota; class Gammaproteobacteria; order Competibacterales; family JAHEDQ01; genus CBDVAK01. Next base: position 1,651 of record CBDVAK010000109.1, on the reverse strand, counting down.
CGAGGAGGCGGAGCACCGTTACCAGTTCGTGGAAGGTGATCGTACCGTGCGTAGTATTCCGGTCAGCGAAGCCCAGCGGCTGGCGCTCAGTCAGGGTGATCTCGGCGTGGCGCGACCGCACGCCAATATCGAACGTTACGTGCTGGTGCCACGGGAAGCTGGTCTGAAGTTGCGCGAGATCTGTCCCGAGAAGTTGCTGCTGTTGCACGATCCTGGCGGGGATGAAGATGAGTTCGATGGCCTGATGTGGTAACGGCCATCGCCGGCACCCGTGTACACGGGTGGAATTGACGAATTGATGACGACCCGACCCCGAGTGGGTCAGGCGCAGAGGAAACAACGCTTATGACCAGCATTACCCGTGAACAGGTGGAAGCGGTCCTGGTGGAGTACACCGAACCTTATTTGCAGCAGAACCTGGTGGCCGCCGGTTGCATTCAGGAAATCGCCATCGAGGATGACGTGGTCAAGGTGGCTGTTCGCATGGGTTTCCCGGTCGATGGCTATCGCGACCAGCTTGCGGGTGAACTCAAGCAGCGTCTGGAATCATCGTTGGCCGGAATCGGCAAAGCAGACGTTGATGTGAGTTGGGAGGTAACTGCGCATGCCGTGCAGAAAGGGCTCAAACCGATCGGCAAGATCAGCAATATCGTTGCCGTGGCCTCGGGCAAGGGCGGGGTCGGGAAGTCCACCACCGCGGTCAACCTGGCCCTGGCGCTTGCTGCCGACGGGGCCCGCGTGGGCATCCTCGATGCTGATATCTATGGCCCCAGTCAGCCCCGCATGCTGGGAATCGGCGCTCAGCGTCCGGAGTCGAATGACGGGCGCACTCTGGAGCCGCTGGTGGGGCACGGCATCAAGTCGATGTCGATTGGCTATCTGATCGAGGAAGACACCCCGATGGTCTGGCGCGGACCGATGGTCACCCAGGCTCTGGAACAATTGCTGGGAGACACCAACTGGGGCGAGCTCGACTACCTGGTCGTGGATATGCCGCCGGGCACCGGAGACACGCAGTTGACGCTGTCGCAGAAAGTACCGGTCAGCGGCGCTGTCATCGTCACCACCCCACAGGACATCGCCCTGATGGATGCCAGGAAGGGGTTGAAGATGTTTGAAAAGGTGGAGGTTCCGGTGCTCGGCATCGTGGAGAACATGAGCACCCATATCTGCAGTCAGTGTGGACACGAAGAGCATATATTCGGTTCCGGTGGTGGTAAGCAGATGGCGCTCGACTATGACATCGAGTTGCTTGGCTCGTTGCCGCTGGACATACAGATCCGGGAACAGGCCGACGGCGGCACGCCCACCGTGGCTGCCGATCCCGATGGCAAGATCGCGGAAATCTACCGGGATATCGGGCGCCGCGTGGCGGCCCGGCTGGCCGTCAGGGCCAAGAGCTATGCCCACAAGTTTCCGAATATCGTCATACAGAATACCTGAGGCGATTGGCGACAACGCACATACCCTATTGCGCAGGAGTCAGCAGGGATGGGGGTCAAGTCGGACAGATGGATACGCCGCATGGCGGGCCAGGGCATGATTACGCCGTTCGAGTCCGGCCAGGTGCGCGACGTGGACGGTCGCAAGCTTGTCTCGTATGGCACTTCCAGCTATGGCTATGATGTTCGCTGTGCCGATGAATTCAAGA
>CBDVAK010000108.1:0-10732 GCA_965371945.1 uncultured Candidatus Competibacteraceae bacterium | reverse complement strand
GCTTCGTCGATGGTGCCGACCATATAGAAGGCCTGCTCTGGCAGATGGTCGTACTCGCCTTCCACGATGCTCTTGAAGTTGGCAATGGTGTCCTTGAGCGCCACGTACTTGCCGGGGCTACCGGTAAACACCTCGGCGACGAAGAACGGCTGGGACAAAAAGCGCTGGACCTTGCGCGCCCGACTCACCACCAGCTTGTCATCTTCGGACAACTCGTCCATGCCGAGGATGGCGATAATATCCTTCAACTCCTTGTAGCGCTGCAAGGTGCCCTGTACAGCCCGGGCGGTGTTGTAGTGATCCTCGCCAACCACCAGCGGATCAAGCTGCCTGGAGGTCGAGTCCAGCGGATCCACCGCGGGGTAGATACCCAGCTCGGCAATTTGTCTGGAAAGCACCAGAGTCGCATCCAGGTGCGCAAAGGTGGTGGCCGGAGACGGGTCGGTCAGATCGTCGGCCGGCACGTAGACCGCCTGGAATGAGGTGATGGAGCCGGTGCGGGTCGAGGTAATGCGTTCCTGCAGGGCCCCCATTTCCTCGGCCAGGGTCGGCTGGTATCCCACCGCCGAGGGCATCCGGCCCAGCAGCGCCGAGACCTCGGTGCCAGCCAGGGTGTAGCGATAGATGTTATCGATGAACATCAATACGTCGCGGCCCTCCTCACGGAAGTACTCGGCCATGGTCAAACCGGTCAGCGCCACGCGCAGGCGGTTGCCCGGCGGTTCGTTCATCTGACCATAAACCAGCGCCACCTTGTCGAGAACCCCGCTTTCGGTCATCTCGTGGTAGAAGTCGTTGCCTTCCCGAGTCCGCTCACCGACGCCTGCAAACACCGAAAACCCACTGTGTTCCAGGGCGATATTGCGGATCAACTCCATCAGGGTCACGGTCTTGCCCACCCCCGCACCACCGAACAGACCCACCTTGCCGCCTTTCGAGATCGGCATGATCAGATCGATGACTTTGATCCCGGTCTCGAGGATCTCCACCGCTGGCGCCTGGTCCGCATAGGCCGGTGCAGGCCGGTGGATCGGCCAGCGCTCTTCGGTCTCCACCGCCCCCTTCTCGTCGATCGGAGTGCCAAGCACATCCATGATCCGACCCAGGGTGGCAGCGCCGACCGGCACCGTGATCGGCGAACCGGTCCCGGTAGCTTCGACGCCTCGCCTGAGGCCGTCGGAAGTACCCATGGCGATGGTCCGCACCACCCCGTCACCCAGCTGCTGCTGGACCTCCAGGGTCAGGCCGGACTCGCTGACCTGCAGAGCCTCGTGGATCTTGGGCACCGAGCCCCTCGGAAACTCGACGTCAACCACGGCGCCGATGATTTGAACGACTTTTCCAGCACTCATTGTTCGGGTTTCCCTCTGAATTCGCACAAACTCTGTTTCATACTGCCGCGGCGCCACTCACGATCTCGGACAACTCCTGGGTGATGGCAGCCTGCCGGGCCTTGTTGTATATCAACTGCAGTTCATCGATGAGTTCGCCGGCATTATCGGTCGCGGCCTTCATGGCGACCATACGGGCAGCCATCTCGCTGGCGATATTTTCGACCATCGCCTGATACACCAGCGACTCGATGTAGCGGGTCAGCAGGGCATCCAGGATTTCTTTCGAGTCCGGTTCGTAGATGTAGTCCCAGTGGCCCTTGGCCTCCTCTTCGATCTGCTCTGCGCGAATCGGCACCACCTGCACCACCGAAGGCGTCTGGGTCATGGTGTTGACAAATTCGTTGGCGGCGATATAGACCCGGTCGAGACGCCCCTCGTCGAACGCATCCAGCATGACCTTGACCGGCCCCACCACCTGCTCGAGCCTGGGCCGGTCGCCAAGATGTGAAGCCTGGGCCACTACATTGCCACCAAGGCGCTTGAAAAAAGCCTGCCCCTTGCTACCCAACAGACACAGATCGATTTCGACCCCCCGCTCGGACCAGGTCTTCATCTCCCTGACCACCGAGCGGAACAGGTTGATGTTGAGACCGCCACACAGCCCCCGATCCGACGAGACGATGATATAGCCGATCCGCCTGACCTCGCGTGTGCCCAGGTACGGGTGTCGATACTCGGGGTGAGCCTGAGCCAGGTGCCCGATCACGTTGAATATTTTCTGCGCATATGGCCGGGAGGCGGACATCCGGTCCTGGGCCCTGCGCATCTTGCTCGCGGCCACCATTTCCATGGCGCGGGTAATCTTCTGAGTACCCTGGATACTCTTGATCTTGGTCCTGATTTCCTTTGCGCCGGCCATGATGTCACCTACCAGACGTTGTTGGCCTTGAAGTCCTCAATGGCCTGCTTGAAGGCAGCAGCGATGTCGTCGTCGAAATCGCCGCTGTCGTTGATCCGCTTCAGCAGGTCGGGCTGCTGTTGTGCCATGTTGGCCTGTAGGGCGGCCTCGAAATCGCCGACCTTGTCCAACTCGATGTCATCCAGATATCCCTGCTCCACCGCAAACAGCGTCACCGCCATATCGGCGACTGACATCGGCGAGTACTGCTTCTGCTTCATCAGTTCGGTGACCCGCTGACCTCGCTCGAGTTGTTTGCGGGTAGTCTCGTCGAGATCCGATGCAAACTGCGCGAACGCCGCCAGTTCACGATACTGGGCCAGTGCCAGACGAACCCCACCACCCAGCTTCTTGATAATCTTGGTTTGTGCCGCACCGCCAACACGTGACACCGACAAACCGGCATTGATGGCCGGGCGGATACCGGCGTTGAACAGGTCGCTCTCCAGGAAGATCTGCCCATCGGTAATCGAGATCACGTTGGTGGGCACGAATGCCGAAACGTCCCCGGCCTGGGTTTCGATGATCGGCAGCGCGGTCAGCGAGCCGGTTCGTCCCTTCACCTTGCCGTCAGTGATCTGCTCCACGTGATCGGCGTTGATCCGCGAGGCGCGCTCCAGCAACCGCGAGTGCAGATAGAACACATCACCGGGATAGGCTTCTCGGCCTGGCGGACGACGCAGCAACAGCGACACCTGACGGTAGGCCCAGGCCTGCTTGGTCAGATCGTCATAGATGATCAACGCATCCTCACCGCGGTCGCGGAAATACTCGCCCATCGCGCAACCGGCATAGGGAGCGATGTACTGCATCGCGGCCGTGTTAGCGGCAGAGGCCGCCACCACGATAGTGTGATCCATGGAACCATGCTCTTCCAGCTTGTGGACCACGGTGGCAATCGACGAGGCTTTCTGCCCGATCGCCACGTAAATACACTTCACGCCGGTGCCTTTCTGATTGATGATGGTGTCGATCGCGATCGCGGTCTTGCCGGTCTGGCGGTCACCGATGATCAGTTCGCGCTGACCACGACCGATGGGAACCATCGAGTCGATGGCCTTGAGACCCGTTTGCACCGGCTGCGACACCGATTGCCGGCTGATGACGCCGGGGGCAACCTTTTCGATCGGCGATGTGGACTCGGCTTTGATGCTGCCCTTGGCGTCGATCGGTGCACCCAGCGAATCCACGACGCGCCCGAGCAGCGCCTCGCCCACCGGCACTTCCAGGATGCGGCTGGTGCACTTGACGGTGTCACCTTCGGTGAGGTGCTCGTATTCACCGAGCACCACGGCGCCAACCGAGTCGCGCTCCAGATTCAGCGCCAGCCCGAATACGCCACCGGGAAATTCGATCATCTCCCCGTACATGACGCCTTCCAGCCCGTGAATGCGCACGATACCGTCGGTCAGGCTGACGATAGTCCCCTCGTTGCGAGCCTCGGTACTTGCCGCGAAGTTCTCGATACGTTGGCGGATCAGCTCGCTGATCTCGGAAGGATTGAGTTGCTGCATTAGCCTAAAGTCCCCTTACTGAATCATGGCCGACGCGAGTTGCTCGAGCTTGCCCTGGGCCGAACCGTCGATCACCATGTCGCCGGCGCGAACAATCGCTCCACCAAGCAACGAAGCGTCAACCCTGCAATTGAGCACGACCTCGCGACCGAGGCGTTTGGATAGCACCGAAGTCAGCTTTTGCTGCTGCTCCTTGGTGAGTTTGCGGGCGGACACGACTTCGGCCTTGACGGTGCGCTCCGCGTCGGCACGGAAAATTTCGTACAACGCGGCGATGTCAGGCGCGGCACTCAAGCGCCGGTTGGCAGCCAGCATGTGCACGAAGTTGATACCGTCCTGTTGCAACCGGTCACCACAAATGTCGACTACCAGCTGACCCTTGGCGTCGAGGTCGACCGCGGGGCTGCCCAACAGGTCCTGCATCCCGGGATCCTGGACCACGGCTGACAACAGCTTCAGCAGATCCGACCATTCCTGAAAACTGCCGGCTGCCTGTGCATGCTCAAAGGCAGCGCGGGCGTAAGGTCTCGCTATTGTCGCGACTTCTGACATGTCGGTAGTCCCGTCCCGTTCAGATCCCGGAAACCAGCTCCTTGAGCAGATCTCCATGCGCCTTGGCATCGATTTCGCGCTTGAGGATTTTGCCCGCGCCCGCCAGGGCGAGACCCGCCACCTGGTCACGCAACTGTTCACGTGCGCGGTTGGCTTCCTGCTCGATCTCGGCACGGGCCGCCACCAACTGGCGTTCGCCCTCGTCACGTCCCTGTTGCCTGGCCTCGTCGATCACTTCGGCAGCTCGCTTTTGTGCCTGTGTGATCAGCTCGGATGCTTGTTGCTTGGCTTGTTTGATCGTCTGCGCAGACCTTTCCTGCGCCAACTCCTGCTCACGAACACCCCGTTCCGAAGCAGCAAGTCCGTCGGCTATACGCTTTTGACGCTCCTGCATGGCAGCCATGATCGGCGGCCAGACCTTCTTCATGGTGAAATACACCAGAAGGCTGAACGTGATCATCTGACCCAGCAGCGTGATATTGATACTCACGTCGCGACCCCCTCACCTTGATATGTTGACGTTCAGGCGGGTGCTGCGATCAACCGGCCGCAGCCGCGATCACGGCGTCAGCAAACGGATTCGCGAAGGTGAAGAACAGCGCCAGCCCGACACCGATCATGGTCACGGCATCGAGCAGACCGGCGACGATAAACATCTTCACCTGCAGCATGGGAACCATTTCCGGCTGACGAGCGGCGCCCTCCAGAAAGCGGCCTCCCAACAGGCCAAAACCGATGGCTGTTCCCATCGCACCCATACCCAGAATGATACCGACGGCAACAGCGGTCAGACCCTGTACATCGGCGATCAGCATTGCGATTTCCATGTTTCCTCCCTTTACGGAACGAGGTGTTGAAGTTGAATCGACAAAGACGCAGAAATTCGCGAGATCAGTGATCCTCGTGCGCCATACTCAGATACACGATGGTCAGCACCATGAAAATGAATGCCTGCAGCGTGATGATGAGAAGGTGAAAGACCGCCCACGGCCAACCGAGCAGGAACTGCAGCCACCAGGGCAGCAGCGCGATGAGTATGAATATCAACTCACCCGCATACAGGTTGCCGAACAAACGTAGTGCCAATGAGACTGGTTTAGCGATCTCCTCGACCAGCTTCAGCACCAGGTTGACGGGTAGCAGCTTGGGGCCAAATGGCTGATACGCCAGCTCCTTGGCAAACCCGGCCCAGCCCTTGATCTTGATGCTGTAGAAGATGATCAGACCGAAAACCGAAAGTGACAACGCGAAAGTGGAGTTGAGATCGGTGGAAGGCACGACACGCAGATATTTGATGCCGAACCACGTCGCCACCGCAGGCAGCAGATCGACCGGCACCAGATCCATCAGGTTCCACAGAAATACCCAGCAGAATATGGTCAGCGCCAGTGGCGCGATCAGTTCGTTGCGGCCGTGAAAACTGTCTTTGACCTGGGTATCGACGAACTCGACCATAAGTTCGGCAAAGTTCTGCAGCTGACCCGGTACCCCGGCACTGGCCCGCACGGCCGCTCTGCGGAAGATGGTGTAGAACACGATGCCCAGGGCCGCGGAGAAAAACAGCGTATCCCAGTGGACGGTGTAGAACCCCTCGCCAGTCGACAGGTTGGTGAGATGGTGGACGATATATTCGGTCGGACTTGCACTCATTGTTCCGTCACCGAGACTCCTGCGAGAAAGGCAGTATCAACCAGTAAACCAGCAAAGCACCCATATAAGTCAGCAGCAGCGGCAGGAAACTGGCCTGTGCCCAGCGAATCACCAGGTAGAACAGCAGCGCCGTCAGCAGCAGCTTCTGTACTTCCCCTGCGTAGAAAGCCCGCACCACCTGTTTCAGCGGAGCATCCGGCCCCTTCGCGAACACCCTCAGGGCAAACCAGCCAGTAGTCGCCAGCGCGATCGCGCCCCCCAGCATCGCGGACCAGGCAGCCTGCCCGCCGACCGCCAGGTATGCCACCATGACGCCCACCAAAGTTACCAGAGTCTGCCCCAGCAGGATGCGCTTCGCGATCCACCCGCCGCTCCCCATACCGCTCTCTTTCCCGCTCGCAGACGATGCTGCGGTGAGCACTGACACAGAGGGCCCCGAAGTCGTCCCACAGCGGCAGAGCGCGGAGTATATTAGAAGGTTCTTGCAGGGTCAACGACGCCCCGGCACAGCCGCCCGCCGGCTACTTCAGATGTTCGAGAATGCCATCCAGCTCATCGACGCTGCCGTAGTGAATGACCACGGTTCCCTTGCCGCTGGCACGGTGCCGAAGCAGAACCCTGGCCCCCAGCCGCTCGCACAGGCTGTCCTGCAAGCGGCGAATATCCGGGTCCATCGAAGAGCTCACGGCCGATGGGCGGGCGGGCCTCTGCAGGTCGCGCACCAGCAGCTCGGTCTCACGTACCGACAAGCCACGCAGCACGACCTGCCCGGCTGCCTCCCGCTGCAGGGTCTCGCCGAGCGGTAGCAATGCACGTGCATGTCCCATTTCCAGCCGCCGGTCACGCAGCATTTCCTGCACGGATGCCGTCAGATCGAGCAACCGCAGCAGATTGCTGACCGCGGCCCGGGAACGACCGACAGCCTCGGCTATCTGTTGGTGAGTAAGCTGGAACTCATCGACCAGCCGCTGCAATGCGGTCGCTTCCTCCAGCGGGTTGAGATCCTCGCGCTGAATATTCTCGATCAAGGCCACCGCCATGGCGGCCCGGTCCGGCAACACCCGCACCAATGCCGGGACCTGCTCGAGCCCGGCCAACTGAGCGGCACGCCAACGCCGCTCTCCCGCCACGATCTCGTAACGTCCTGCCTCCAGCGGCCGTACCACGATGGGCTGCACGATACCCTGTGCGGTGATCGACTCGGCCAGCTCCTGCAACGTATCCTGGCGCATGTCGCTGCGCGGCTGAAACCTGCTGCGTTCGAGCAGATCGATCGGCAGGCTCACCAGTTCGCCGTGATGCGATTGGACTTCCCGCTCTTCACCGACACCCAGCAAGGCGTCCAGTCCACGCCCCAATCCCCCTCGTTTCGCCATCCGCCAGCCCCCCCTCAGCCGGCCGCGGCACGGCTGCCGCCCGACCGATGCAGGATTTCTCTCGCCAAGGCGTGATAGGCGCGTGCGCCCCGCGACCCGCGGTCGTACAAGGTCACCGGCAAGCCATAGCTCGGGGCCTCGGCCAAACGCACGTTGCGTGGCACCACGGTCTCGTAGACGTGTTTGCCGAAATGCCGGGTCAGCTGATCGGATACCTCGTTGGCAAGCCGGTTGCGGGAGTCGAACATGGTGCGCAACAGGCCCTCGATACGCAGATTCGGATTGAGCGTGCGCCTGATTCGCTCCACCGTATCCAGCAACGCTGACAAACCCTCCAGTGCATAGTATTCGCACTGGATCGGGATCACCAGGTCAGTGGCCGCCACCAACGCATTGACCGTCAGCATGTTCAGCGACGGAGGACAATCGACAAAGATCAGGTCGAAGCGTTCGCGCTGCCCAACCAGAACCTCACTGAGCCGGTGCTGGCCGTCGCCTTCGAGCAGTTCCACCTCTGCCGCGGTCAGATCCGCATTGGCCGGCAGCACGTGCAGGGGGATCTTCTGTTGGTGAACCAGTGCATCGGCAAACTGGCAATGTCGGGTCAGCACTTCATAGCTGCCACGGCTGATGTCGCGCTTTTCGATACCGCAGCCCATGGTGGCGTTACCCTGCGGATCGAGATCCACGAGCGCGACCCGTTGCCCGGCTGCCGCCATGGCGGCAGCCAGATTGACCGCCGTCGTGGTCTTGCCGACCCCACCTTTTTGATTGGCCACCGCGATGACCCGTGCCTTCGTCATAGCTGCCTCATGGGTGCTTCGTGCCGCGGCGGATCTGCAGCAGGTGTCGCGCAGATGATTGGCCCGGTACCGACAACTCATCGACCCGGGTCAGACTGTAACCTGTCGGTATGGCTTCCCGCCAGCCGCAATCGTAGCGTCCCTGCATGGCCAGCACGCTCCCGCCTTCGTCGAGCAGGTGCCCAACCAAAGCAACCAGTTTTCCAGGCGCCGCGAATGCGCGGCTGACGATCACCGAAAATCGCTGCCGGGGCTGGTAATCCTGCACTGCGGCAGTCTCGATGGTGATGTTGTCCAGACCCAGTTCGGCCTTGGCCTGAGTCAGAAACCGGGTACGCTTGGTGTTGCTGTCAAGAAGCACGAATGCCCGCTGCGGACAAGCCACCGCCAACGGTATCCCCGGAAGCCCGGCGCCGGTACCCACGTCGAGCACCTGATTACCGTGCAGGCTGGCAGCCACCGCGAGGCTGTCGAGTATGTGTCGCGGCACCATCTCCCGGACCTCGCGCACCGCGGTCAGATTGTAGACCCGGTTCCAGCGGGACATCAGCTCCAGATAGGCGGCCAGCCGCGCTGTCTGGGCCGGGTCGAGCACGCATGCCATCCGTGCCGCGCCCTCGGCGATCGCCTGCCGTATGCACATCGTATCCGCCTCCGCGTGGCGGCGGCATGATACGCCATGCCCGCACGGGTGTCTCGCCGGCGAAATGCGGGGCGCTATCCCCTAGAGCGTCATCAGTGCCATGAACTCGTGCACCGGGGTGGCCTCCAGAGTGGCCTGATCGGAACACAGATCACCGAGTGCACCACATTGCCTGGGTGACAGGATAGTGGCGATGTTGCAGCGGAACTTGGCTTCCAGCACCGGAATTCCTTCCTCGCGCCGGCGCCGGTGGCCGATCGGATAGTCCAGCGATACTTTCCCGGTGCTGCTGCCATCGCTGAAATGAACCTGCACGGAATTACCTATGGCACGCTTGTCGGCCTGCAGATATTCACGGCTGAAACGCTCGTTCTCGACCACTTCCATCTTGCTGCGCAAACGGTCGACGCGCGGGTCGAGGGCCACTGCGTCTTCGTAGTCATCCGCCGTCAGGCCACCCTTGATCAGGGCTACCGCCACCATGTATTGGATGCAGTGATCGCGGTCGGCCGGGTTGTCGAGCGGCCCGGTCTTGTCGATGATACGCAGTGCCGATTCCTGGGTCTCGATAACGATGCGTTCGACTTGCTCGATTCGGTCGCGGATCTGCGGGTGCAATGCTACTGCGGCTTCCACCGCGGTCTGGGCGTGAAATTCAGCCGGGAATGAAAGCTTGAACAGCACGTTCTCCATCACGTAGGTGCCATAGCCCTGGCTGAAGGCAAGCGACTTGCCCTTGAACAACACATCCTGGAAGCCCCACACCGGGGCGGTGATCGCCGACGGGTAGCCCATTTCCCCACGCGCCGCAATCAATGCCAGACGCACGCCGCGACTGGTGGCATCGCCGGCCGCCCAACTCTTGCGCGAGCCGGTGTTGGGGGCATGTCGGTAGGTGCGCAGCGCACAGCCGTCAATCCAGGCGTGGGAGACGGCATTGGCGCACTCCTCTGCGCTCAGGCCCAGCATGCCGGCCGCCACCGCGGTAGTGGCGATCCGTACCAGCATGACGTGATCAAGCCCCACTCTGTTGAATGCATTCTGCAGTGCGATAACGCCCTGAATCTCGTGCGCCTTGATCATGGCCTCGAGCACTTGCCGCATCGACACCGCCGCCTTGCCGGTTGCCACATTACGGCGGCTGAGATAGTCAGCCAAGGCCAGGATGCCGCCCAGATTGTCGGATGGGTGACCCCATTCGGCAGCCAGCCAGGTATCGTTGAAGTCCAGCCAGCGGATGATGGCGCCGATGTTGAACGCGGCGGTCACCGGGTCGAGCTCGTGGCAGGTTCCCGGTACGCGGGCGCCGCCCGGCAGACCGGCGCCCGGAACCACAGGACCCAGCAATTTGGTGCAGGCCGGGTAGTTGAGCGCCAGCAAACCGCAACCCAGGGTGTCCATCAAACAATGGCGCGCGGTCTGCATCGCTACTCGGCTGACGCTGACATCGTAGTCGACGACATAGTCGACAATGTCGGTGATCACCCGGTCGAAAGTGGGGCGCTGTGCGGAACGGATATCGTGTGTGGACATATTTTCCTCGGTCTTGGGTAGCTGCTCAATAATCCGGGGCGTTGGCGGTCGTGAGGTGGGTGTGGGTGGCGCCTTGCGGGACCGTCAGCGGCAGGGGCGAGGCGCATGCCGCCGAGCGGGTTGGCCAGGGACGGCGAACCCTGGTCTTGCGAGCGTAGCAGGATTGCGCAGCGCGGCAAGCCGCTGTCGAGCCTACAGGGATGTATTTACGGCGTGTCCTGGAAGGCGCTGCCCGCACCCGCATTGCCTCGGGTTATTGAGAAATTGCGGTCTTGGGTCCGGCAACGCCTTAGGAGCGCTCACCGATATCGACATAATTGCGATTCTCGGAGCCAACATAGTTGGCGCTGGGGCGGATGATCTTGCCGT
>CBDVAK010000107.1:0-10747 GCA_965371945.1 uncultured Candidatus Competibacteraceae bacterium | reverse complement strand
AGGGGCGTGACCGACGGCGAAAATCTCATGGCTGCGTCTCCAGAAAAACACTGAGTCAGCGGCAGACCCTGGCTGCCGGGGAAAATTTGCTCACGCGAGGGGTACCCTTCGCCTTCTACCGCCTGCTTTACCGACCGGATCCGGGGCCCCCGGTCTCCGCTGCGGAGGACGAACGCTATCCGGACTGGTGGTTTTCTATTGCTTTCTTGAGGTCGTCGTATTCCTCGCAGCCGAACAGACATGCCTTGTCCAGTTGCTCGAGTCTCTCCTTCGCCTTGTCCGGCTCACCCATCTGCAGGTACAGCTCGCCCAGATACTCGTTGGCGCCGCGGTGCTCGGGGTCGATGCTGAGCGCTTTTTGGTAGGCGGCGAGGGCGGGCTCGAACTGCTTCAGTTTTCGGTTCGTGAAGCCGACATAGTTCCAGGCATCGGCATTGTTCGGATCGGTCCTGACCACCTGTTCCATGAGTTTCAGCCCACCTTGATAGTCCCCCAATTTGACCATCTCGACACCGCGGTCATAGTTTGATGGTGCCGCGGTGGAGCGCGTAGAACTGCTGGATGAACCGGCCGCCAACACCAAACCGGTGAAACTCAGCGATGCCATCAGTAGGAAGAGCAGGATTCGCTTGGTCATCTGTGTGTCTCCTGTCGCTGTATGGCCCGGTGTTCGGGATTCACATCGGGCAGAATGAACCACATCGTTCGTTGTGGATTCGTATTCGCCATGAATCCGCAACGATGCTACACAGGTATATACGTATGAACGAGCATAGATACTCCCTTGCCTGTGTCAATCAGGACTCCCTTGGTGTACGCAGGATTTGCGGACTTGGACTCTTGCAGCCGGCAGCGTCCGTGACCGGAGCCGATTGCCCCTCATGACGTTGTTTGCAGACTACTGGCCATCTCTGACCGCTTTTCTGTTGTTCGGTTTTTTGCACTCCGTGGGCGCTCAGCAAGGCTGCAAGCAGTGGCTGCAACGCCGGCTTGGGCGATCCTTCGTGGAACATTTTTGGAGGCTGGTCTACTGCATCGCCAGCTATGCGTTTCTTTATCATGTCGTCGGGAACCTGCATTGGGGCATGAACCCTCGCTCCGATTTCTGGGTGGTCGAGTATCCTGAATGGCTCTGGCGGATTCTGCTGCTGATCCATCTGTCTTCGATCGCGCTGGTCTATGTCGCCTTCGCGCAAAGCGACTATCTGGAATTCTGGGGCTTGCGCCAGGCCTGGCATTGGCTGGCAGCAAGGCGCGCCGGTCGCGGCACAAAAGAATTGCGGGTGTTCGGCACTCACCGCCTGGTCACCGGCGGGCTATATGGCTGGGTCCGTCATCCGATGTTGTCGGGAGGGCTGCTGTTTCTATTGACCAGCGGACCGTCGCGTAACAATGTTGTGTTTCTCGGTATGTATCTCAGCTACATGCTGGTGGGTGCCTGGTACGAGGAAAAGCGCTTGCTGCGCATATTCGGGGATGACTATCGGCGCTACCGGATGCGGGTCGGCGCCTTCGTGCCCAGATTCCGGCCCGGACGCCGCGGTCCCGGCGCCACTGTTTCGGGTGCGGGCTAGCGTGATCTGGGAACAGATAGAGGCATTGTCGAACCTGTTCTACCAACCCGTCGTGTTCTGGGGGGTTCCGTTTCTGATCGCGATTTTGCTCGACTGGCTTCGAAGACCCGGGCGTGATGAGCAACATCCGCGCTGAGCGGTACCGCCCGACATACCCTACACTCCTTTCACCAGCGGAGCCGCTGCGTAGGGTGGACGTTATGCGTACCAGGTCGCCCCCTTTTGTAAGTCCCCTCTCTCCTGCAACCGCGTCGCCATGTCGTTGAAGCCGACAGCCAATTGGCCCAGTTCGTCACCGGAGACCAGCGGGGAGTGGGCTCGGCGCCGACAGACAGGGCGGCTGAATCTGCGCTCCGACCGCGTTCATGCGGGTTTTTCGATCCCATATTTCTTCATCTTCTGCCACAGGCTCTTGCGGCTGATCCCCAGCATGCGCGCGGTGTCCTGAATACGCCATTCGTGGGTCACCAGGGCGGAGCGCAGGTGGGTCTGCTCCTCCTGTTCGATATGTTCGCCGAGCAAGGTGAGGGTGTCACCGCCGTCAGGCGTCGGCGCGTTGGGGCCGACATCATCGGCACCGATCGTGTTTCCTGACGCCAGGATGCAGGCTCTCTCGATCACATGTTTCAGTTCCCGGGCGTTGCCGGGCCAGTCATGAGACAGCAGACGGTTTCGCCCACCGCGATCGATAGTCCTGGCCTCATCGGGGTAGCTCTCCCGGTGGTTTTCCAGGAAGCGCTCGGCCAGCCAGAGTATGTCTTCGGGTCGTTCCCGCAAAGGCGGAATCTGTAGCGGAACCACATTGACCCGGTAGTAGAGGTCCTCGCGAAAGCGCTTCGCCGCTACCAGCGTTCGCAGGTTATGGTGAGTAGCGCAGACCAGGTGCAGGTCGATTGCCACCGGTTGTTCCGATCCCAGCCGGGTGATCGAGCGGTCCTCGATGACTCTCAACAACCGTGCCTGGGTGTCGATTGGCATGTCACCTATTTCGTCGAGGAACAAGGTGCCACCGATCGCTTGTTCGAATACTCCGTGGTGGCGTCGGTCGGCACCGGTGAAGGCGCCTTTTTCGTGTCCAAACAGTACCGATTCCACCAGCGACTCGGGTATGGCGGCGCAGTTGACTGCGACAAATGGCCCGGGATGTGAGCTCAGGTCGTGAAGAGCCCGTGCAGTGACTTCCTTGCCGACTCCCGATTCTCCCAGTATCAGTACCGGCGTACCCCGGTGGCGCGCAAGCGTGGGCAACCTGGCTGCCAGTTCGCGCATGGACGGAGAGATGCCCAGCGAGAGATCGACGTCGGTGCCTGGCGGGCGGCCACAGAGTTCGGCCAGTCTGCTCATCAACCTGCCCAGATCCAGCGGTTTGGTGAAATAGTCCGCCGCTCCGAGTTTTAGCAGCCGTACGGCGTGTTCGATGGTGCCGTAGCCGGTGATGAACAAGGTCGGTGGAATGGTGATGCGCGGTCTGGCCAGCAGGGTCCGGTATAACTCTTCACCACTGATATCCGGCAACCTGATGTCGCTGATCAGTACGTCGAATCTTTGTTCGAGTACGGTTTCGAGGGCTGCGTGTCCACGGGTGACCCAGGTGACCTCGTAGCCTTCCAGCGTCAGCCGTTCGCTCAGCGACTCACCCATCACCGGATCGTCCTCGATCAGGCAGATGTGGGGGTTAGTCCGCATTGCTCACCAGATGCACGCGTCCTCGCTTGTTCTTTGTCTCCACAGTGAATTTTTCTCCGTCAACAATACAGGGAGTATTCTGCTCCGTCGAAAAATCCCCTGTAAAGACAAATCCCTGCGCAATCCTCACGCACACTGGTGAGCAATGCCGACTAGTCTTCACCCGCGGGCTCCAGTGGTAGCTCTACACGAAATATCGTGTGCTGTTCGGTACTTTCGACGCTGATGCTGCCACGCAACTGTTCGATGATCTGATAGCTTACCCACAGACCGAGCCCACTGCCGTCGGATTGTGCGCCGTAGTAGGGTTCGAACAGATGCTTGAGCTGTTCCATGGGTATGATGTTGCCGTCGTTGGAGATTTCGATCAGCAGGGCGTGATCGGCAACCTCGAAGGTGCACTCGATGTGGCCACCGTATTCGATGGCCTGGCGCGCATTCAGCAGCAGATTGATCACGACTTGGCGGACCAGGGTAGAGGGCAGCGGCAGCGGTCGTGAGAGACGGTTGTTCCAGTTCACCGTGATCTCGGGGGTCTCGGATTGTGACAGCACCAGCGTACGCACGTCCTCGAGATCGCGGGCGCTGAGTGGATGGATCTCGGGCCTGGCCTCGACCAGCAGGGCTGACACAGTGTCGCGAATCTGTGTCAGCCCGCGCTCGATCAGCGCGGCGGTACGCGCCGCCGCGGAATCCGGTTTGCCGTGTGACCTGAGAGTGTCCACCGCCACCAGCATGCCGCCGAGCGGATTATTGATTTCGTGAGCAATTCCTGCCGAAAGTCTGCCGATTGCGGCCAGTCTTTCTGACACCACTACCTGATTTTCGAGGTCGGCTTTTTCGCGCAATGATGCCAGCATGTCGCGAAAGCAACGACTCAGGAACGAGATTTCGTTGCCGTCACCGGTTTGCAGTTCGCATTCGATGCGTTCCAGCGGTTCATCTTTGACCCGTTCCATGCAAGCCGCCAATAGCAATATCGGGGCGACCATGCGCCGGCCCCAGTACCAGCCCGCGGGAATCAGTACAGCCAGCACCACCATCATGGCGATCGCGCCCTGCCTGACGATTTCGGCAAATCTGGGCCAGAATAGTTTGTGCGGGTAGCTGGCAAGCAAATCCCCGATGGACTCTCCGTCGACCAGTATCGGCGTCACCAGCACCGTACGGTTGGCGATGACGCTGCGATAATTGCGCTGCCGGGTGGGGCGTTCCTGTCGCAAGCGTTCGGCAAGCTGTGTGAAGCCTTCCACGGACGCACCGACCGGGGTGGCCACCGGGTAGCGTCGGGGGCGATTGGAGGCAAATACCTGCAGCGACCTGTCGATCAATATGAGCTCGAGATCGTCACCGTTGCCCGGTGGCCCTCTGAGGATGTGAAATGCCAGCCAGGGGTCGTCGTGCTTGAGGCTGGGTGCCAGGCCGGGAATGATCGCGGCGCTCAACTGCTGAACGCTGACTGCAAGATCTGATTCCAGATTCCGATAGGTAGTCCAGGCGATCGCCAGACTCAGCGCCAGTGCCGTCAGACAGGCCGTGGCGATCAGGCTCAAAGGCAGGTACAACCGATAGCTCAGCCTTGAAATCACCGTTCACCCTGCACCACCGCCACCATCATTGCGTAGATACTGTCATACAGAGACGGAGACTGGGTTGAAAAGCCGTTGAGGTTCAGTTGCTCCAGTAGTGCCATGCCGGCCGGGTCGCCGGCCATGCTCCCGAGCACGTCGCGCACCGCCTCGAACTCCGATCGTGGCAAGCTCTGACGTGCCACGATGGGTGGAAAACCGAACTCTGGCGATTTCGAGACCACCCGTGTCAGATCGGTCAGTTCCGGATGCTGAACCGCCAGGGTCTCCCACACATATCCGTCTACCGCGCCGGCATCGGCCAGCCCCGCGGCAACAGCCTCGACCACGTTGCGGTGCTCCCAGGCGAAGAAAGTGCGGCGAAACATCTGCTGCGGGTCAATGCCGAGTTGGTTCATGCGATACAGCGGGTAGAGGTGTCCCGAGTTGGAATCCGGATCCGAATAGGCGAACACTGTTCCAGCAAGATCCTGCCAGCCCTGAATCGGAGTGTTGTCGGCCGCGGTGATCAGATAGGAACGATATAGCGGTTTGCCCCGATACAGCGGCACGCTCACGAGTTGCAGCTGGCCGCGGTACTTGGCGTAGGGAAATCCGCAGGTCCAGGCGACGTCGAGTTCGCCACCAAGCAGCAACTCGCTGATCTCCTGATAGCTTCTGCGCTGGACAAACTCAACCGGACGTCCCAGCCGCCGTTCCAGGTATTCGCGCCACTGCCGCAGGAAACCGACCTGGTCGTCCAGAAATACGGGAGTGAGGCCGAAACGCAATGTTTGCGGGTCGGCCGGCCGGTCGCTACCGGCGCTGGCGATCGAGGTCGACAGCAGCAATGCCAGCACGCATCCAGCGATATTTTTCATCGGCGGTGATCCCTGTCGCTGGCGAGGTTACCAGTTGGTAACCTCGGATTGGACTGCATGTTACCAGAAAGGAACGTCCGGGCCCGTATTGTGACAAAAAAGCCAATATATTCAGTATAGTAACAAACTGGTCCAGTGATTGCTCATGGCTAGCAGGCGCCAGCGCGAGTTCGGTTCCGCATGTTTGATGTCGCGGTCGGTGACTACCCACACTCTGGAGGATAGCGATGAGCAAGGTTTCAAGACGACATTTTCTCAAGGTCGGAGGGGCGGCCGTTGGCGGCGCCGCGACCCTGGCCAGCGGTGCGCTAGCAGCGGGAGAGACAAAAACCGACGTTGGCGCTGCCACCTTGCCCTACCCGACCCAGCCGGTGGGCAAAATCAGTGACCTGAAACCCGGCATGCCGGTCAATTTTTCCTACCCCGATGCCGATTCGCCGTGTGCGCTGATCAAGTCCGGCCAGCCTGTTCCCGGCGGCGTTGGTCCCGACCGGGACATCGTGGCTTACAGCACGCTTTGCACCCATATGGGTTGCCCGGTCAACTACGACGCGGCGGCCAAGACCTTCAAATGCCCCTGCCATTTCAGCATTTTCGACCCCGACATGAAGGGCCAGATGGTGGACGGTCAGGCTACCGAGAACCTGCCGCGTATCGTGCTCGATTACAACAAGCAGGACGGTACGGTGGCGGCGGTCGGGGTGGAAGGGCTGATCTATGGCCGTCAGGCCAACATCTTTCAGGCATAGGGGTAACAGATGAGCACGTTCAAGGATCGTATTCCGCTGCCGCCGGCAGATGCAAAAAAAACCAACATGACCTGTCATTTTTGCATCGTTGGTTGCGGCTACCATGTCTACAAATGGTCGGCCAGCCGCGAGGGTGGTCGGGCCCCCGAGCAGAACGCACTGGGAATCGACTACCGTCACCAGCAGCCTGCGCTGGGCAATATCCTCACCCCAGCGATGGTAAATACCGTCCGCGACCACGATGGCAGCGAACATCGGATCATGATCGTTCCTGACAAGGAATGCGTGGTTAACCAGGGGTTGTCATCGACCCGTGGGGGACAGATGGCCTCCATCATGTATTCGGGTTCCGGCGCCTCCTACAATCGCCTGACCGACCCCCGGCTGTTCACCGGTGACGACTGGGTCGACACCGACTGGAATCAGGCGCTGACGGTCTATGCCGGTCTCACCAAGCGGCTGCTCGATGAGCATGGACCCGACCAGATCATGTTCAATGCCTTCGACCACGGTGGCGCCGGCGGCGGATTCGAGAACACCTGGGGCAGCGGCAAGCTGATGTTTTCCGCCATCGGCACCCAGATGGTCCGCATCCACAATCGTCCCGCCTACAACTCGGAGTGTCACGCAACCCGCGACATGGGAATTGGTGAGCTGAACAATTCCTACGAAGACGCCGAGCTTGCCGATGTCATCATCTCGATCGGCGCCAACGCCTACGAGACCCAGACCAATTATTTCCTGGTGCACTGGCTGCCCAACCTGCAGGGCAACAACATCGCCAAGAAAAAGGAATGGTTTCCCGACGAGGAGGTGGGCCCCGGGCGCGTCATCGTGGTCGACCCGAGACGATCGCTGACCCTGTCGGTGCTCGAATCGGCGGTGGGCAAGGACGCGGTGTTGCATCTTGCGATCAACCCCGGTACCGATACCGCGTTGTTCAACACCTTGTTCACCTATGTGGTCGATCAGGGCTGGCACGACCGGGACTTCATCGCTGCTTATACCAGCGGTTTCGACGCGGCCATCGAGGCCAACCGGATGAGCCTGGAAGAGGGCAGTCAGGTCACCGGTGTAGCGGTCGAGGATATCAGGAAAGCGGCCGACTGGGCCTACAAGCCCAAGGCCTCCGGAACGCGTCCGCGCACCATGCACGGTTATGAGAAAGGCATCATCTGGGGCAACGACAACTACCGTATCCAGTCCGCGCTGGTGGATCTGGTACTGGCGACCCGAAATGTCGGCAGGCGTGGCACCGGCGTGGTACGCATGGGTGGGCACCAGGAAGGTTATGTCCGGCCACCCTACCCAGGTCCGCGTCCGGCGCCCTTCATCGATCAGGAGATCATCCAGGGTAACGGCAGGATGTTGACGGTATGGGCCTGCAATGCGTTCCAGAGCACGCTCAATGCCGAGCAATACCGGGAAACGGTGTACCGGCGCAGCAACATCGTGCGCGATGCGCTGGCCAGAGCGAAGGGTGCGGCGGCCGATGACATCGTCGATATCGTCTACGACGCGGTCGAGAATCGCGGTGGCCTGTTCGTCACCCTGATCGATCTTTATCCAACCAAGTTCACCAACGCTGCGCATTTGATGCTGCCGGCCGCGATGCCGGGAGAAATGAATCTGACCTCGATGAACGGCGAGCGTCGGCTGCGTTTGTCCGAGCGGTTCATGGACCCGCCCGGCACCGCCAGGCCTGACTGCCTGATTGCCGCGGACATTGCCAACAAGTTGAAGGCAATGTACGAGCAAGACGGCAACGCCGAGATGGTCGAACGCTTTTCGGGATTCGACTGGGATACCGAGGAAGATGCTTTCAACGACGGGTTCCGTATGGCCGGCGAGAAAAAGATCGACAGTCAGGGTGGGTCCTCCGGGGGTTTGGCGACCTACGAGCGGCTGCGGGCCATGGGTACCAACGGCGTGCAACTGCCGATCAAGGAGTTCAAGGACGGTAAGTTGATCGGTACCGAGATGATCTATACCGACAACAAGTTTTCCACCGGGGATGGCAAGGCCCACTTCCTGCCGTCACCGTGGAACGGTCTGCCGGCGACAGTGGAAGCCCAGCGCAAGAAATACCGTTTCTGGATCAACAACGGTCGTACCAACCATATCTGGCAAACCGCCTATCATGACCGCTATCTGCCGTTTCGGCGCGGGCGCTTTCCGATGTCGCCCATGGAAATGAACCCGGAAGATGCCAAAGAGCTGGAAATCGAATCTGGCGACGTGGTCGAGGTGTTCAACGACTTCGGCTCCAATTTCGCCATGGCTTATCTGGAGCCCGATATAAAATCCGGCCAGGTATTCATGATGTTTGGCTACGACAACGGCGTGGTGGGGGATGTGGTGACCGACTGGACCGACCGCAACGTGATTCCCTACTACAAGGGCACCTGGGCCGGCATCCGCAAGGTCGGTGAAATGGCTCACTACAAGCGCACGGTGTCATTCAAACGACGGCGCTTCGCCTGAGACTACGGCCAAGCCAGGCCCGTTGTCCTGGGCCGGTACGCGGAAAGGGGGCTACGGCCCCCTTTCTGTTTTTCGACCGCGAAGGCAGAAGCCTTCCCGGTTTTCGCGGGCGAGTCAGTTCATGCGATGGCGGAACAGCCAGCCCGCCATGGCCAGGGTCACGACGGCGATGATGACCATGGGCCAGTATTGATCGAACAGCAGTCGGTAGGAATCGCCCTCCAGGAACACACCACGCAGTATCACCAGGAAATAGCGCATGGGGTTGATCAGGGTCAGGTATTGCACCGATTCGGGCATGTTGGAGATGGGCGTGGCGAAGCCCGACAGGATGACCGAGGGCACCAGGAACAGGAAAGCGCCGAGGATGCCCTGTTGCTGGGTCACCGCCAGGGACGAGATCATCAAGCCGATGCCGACGGCCGACAGCAGGAACAAAAACATGCCCAGATAGAGGGCACCAAGGCTGCCGCGCAAGGGCACCTCGAACCAGTAGACCGCCATCAACAGGATGAAAGTGCCCTCGACCAGGCCGATGAGGATGCCCGGTACCGATTTACCGATAAGGATCTCTACCGGCCGCATCGGTGTCACCAGCAACTGGTCGAAGGTGCCGGCCTCCCGCTCCCGCGCCACCGACAGCCCGGTGACGATGGTGGTTACCACCAGGGTCAGCAGGCCGACGATGCCGGGTACGATAAACCAGCGCGACAGCAGATTTTCGTTGTACCAGGGGCGTATCCTGAGTACCGCGGGAGGTGGTGCCGCGCCACGCCGGCGCGCCCAGTCGATATTGAAATCGGTGACGATGGTGCGCAGATAACCCAGTGCCAGCAGAGCAGTGTTGGAGTTGCGACCGTCGATGATGAGCTGGGCGGGCGCGGGTTTGCCACGGCTGAGGTTTTCGCTGAAGCGCGGACCCAGATGCAGCACCATCAGTGCTTTCCTGTTGTTGATCAACGGTGCGATCTGGCCGTCGTGATCGATCGCGCCGATCAATTGAAAGTGCGGTGATCCGGCGATGCGGGCCACCAGTTCCCGGGACGGGGCGCTGCGGTCCTCATTGTAGATGGCGACCGGGATGTCATTGAGGTCGAAGGTTGCCGCATAGCCGAACACAATCAATTGCGCGATGGGCGGGCCGATCAGTACGAAACGGCTTTTGTTGTCGCGCAGGATGGCCAGCAGTTCCTTGATGGCCAGGGCAAGAATGCGTTGCAGCGCAATCATGCGTCGAGGCGCTTGTGGAACTTGCGCCGTGCCAGACCCAGGAAAACAACCATCATCACCAGCAGCGCGGCGCTGTTGCTCAACACGATGGGCCAGATGTCACCGGCCAGGAACAGGCTCTGCAGAATGGCCACATAGTAGCGTGCCGGAATCAGGTAGGTGATCCACTGGATCGCTGCCGGCATGGAGCCGATCGAGAAAATAAAGCCGGACAGGATAAAGGCGGGCAGAAAGGTGATGACGATCGAGACCTGGCCGGCCACGAACTGGTTTTTCGCCACCACCGAGATCAGCAGACCCATACCGAGCGCCACCAGCATGAACAGCGCCGAGGCCGCGGTCAGCACCCAGAAGGAGCCGCGCAGCGGCACGTCGAACTGCCACAGGGCCATGGCCACGCTCAACAGCATGCCGCCCATGCCGAGCAGGAAATAGGGCACCAGCTTGCCGACCACCAGTTCGCCGATGCGGATAGGCGTGACCATCAGCGCTTCCATGGTGCCTCGCTCCCATTCGCGCGCCACCACCATGGAAGTCAGCATGGCGCCGATCAGGGTCATGATGACGGCGATCAG
>CBDVAK010000106.1:0-10944 GCA_965371945.1 uncultured Candidatus Competibacteraceae bacterium | reverse complement strand
GCTGGCGTGGCAGTTCGCGGACCCAGGGCCCGCCCTCGCGGTGCGCCAGCTTGGTCAGGATGCCGGCTACCTGTGCGGTGTCGGAGAAATCGTGCAAGCGCCCGGCACGGGTCCTGATTTCGCCACAGGTCTGCGGGCCTCGCAGCAGCAACACGCTGAGTACGGCCCTTTGTTCTGGTGAGAACTCCAGCTCGTTATCGAGCCGTCCGGTGAGGCGGTGACCGTAACGCTCCACCCGGGAGCCGGAGACCGACTCCCGGCGCACCAATGTGGTGGAATAGAGTCTGTCCAGGGCCTCCTGCACTTCAGTGTCGGTCAGTGTCATCACCGGCTCGCGGCTGGACTTCTGGTTGCACGCGACGGTGATTGCGTTGAGGGTCAGTGGGTAGCTGTCCGGGGTGGTGGCTTCTTTTTCCAGCAGCACCCCGAATACCCGCGCCTCGACCGGATTCAGTTCGATTCTCACGATTTCGCTATCCGCTGTGTTTTTTCTTGTGGTGGTGGTGATGGCCATGGTGGTCGTGATGATCATGGTGGTGGTGTGCCGCGGCCACATTACCATGCGGCAGCTCCAATGCACCCAATTTGGCGAGATAGGGTGAGTGTGCCGGACCGTGGCTGTATACGGGATAGCTGGCGGGACCGTCGCGGAACGACTTGAGCGGTTGCCCGAGCCCCTTGAGGCCCCGCTCGCGACAACGACGGACACGTCCAAGATCCAGTTCCAATGGCATGATTTCCACGCCTGTTCCGGCCTGATGCAGTATCTCCCCATCGGGTCCGGCAAACAGCGAGCGCCCCATCCCGAGGGGGTCCCCGGTGGTGTTGACGTCAATCACATAGCACTGATTTTGAGCCGCGCAGGCGCGTACCATGGCGAGTTCCACATCGCGGTCGAGCGTGTTGGTCAGCGACGGGTGCAGGATCACCTCGGCGCCCATCCAGGCGAGGGTCCGGGTGGTTTCCGGGAACCATATGTCGTAGCAGATGGAAATCCCGAAGCGGCCCACATCCGGAACATCGAAAACCAGGAATTCGCTGCCGGCTTCGACACCGCGCTCATAAGGTAGGAACGGAAACATCTTGCTGTAGCGACCCACCACGATTCCTTCCCGGTTGATCACCAGGGTGGTGTTGTAGATATCGCCATCGCGCAACTCGTAGATCGAGCCGGGTACCAGCCAGATACCGTGCTTGTGGGCCAGTGCACAGAAAAACTCCTCGGCCGGTCCCGGTAACGGTTGCGCCGCGCGACGGTCCGGACCAAATGCCGCCAGCTCCGGAAACAGCACCAGGTCGATCCAGGGGAAACGGGTGGCAACCGAGGCTGTTCTGGTCGCCATATCTTCGAGGTTGTCGGCGCACTTCGGGGCCATCTGTATGCCGGCGACGGAAAAATAACTCATGAATGGTGACTCCCGTTGAGCGGGAAATGGCAGGCGACCTTCGATGAGGCGCCGGCCAGCGATGGTGGTAGCTGTTTGCAGCGAGGCTGGGTTCGTGGGCAGCGCGGGGCAAAAGCGCAACCTTGCATCTGTTGCAGCGGCGATGGAGGCTCCCCTGGCAGGGTGCTGATCCGTGCGTGCCGATAGCTGTCCAGACGCGGCACCGCATCCAGCAGGGCGCGCGTGTAGGGATGCCGGGGTCGTGCAAACACCGATTCGACCGGGCCCGCCTCGACAATACGGCCCCGGTACATGATCAGCACCTGTTCGGAGATCTTCTCCACCACCGCCAGGTTGTGGGTGATGAACAGATAGCTGAGATCAAACCTGGCGCGCATGTTCTCCAGCAGATCCAGCACCTGCGCCTGCACCGAGACATCCAGTGCCGCGGTGGGTTCGTCCAGTACCAGCAGCTCGGGTTGCAGCGCCAGCGCCCGTGCAATCGCGATACGCTGGCGTTGACCGCCGGAGAATTCGTGTGCATAGCTGCGCAGGTGTTCGGCGCCCAGGCCGACATCCTCCAGCCTTTGGGTGACCGCGCTGCGCAGCGCGCGGCCTCTCAGCCTGCGGTGCGTGCGTAGCGGCTCGCCAACCAGATCCACCACGCGCATGCGTGGATTGAGTGACGAGTAGGGGTCTTGAAATACGATGGAGATCCTGCGCCGCAGCTTGTGAAGCTGTGATCTGCTCAATTCGGAGAGGTTTAGCTGGTCGAACCTGACCTCGCCGCTGTCCGGACGCAGCAGGTGCAGCAGCGCCAGCGCCACCGAGCTCTTGCCGCAGCCGGATTCGCCCACCAGGGCCACGCTGCTACCCCGGTCGATCTCGAACGAGACTCCCCGCACTGCTTGCAAGCGAGCGCCCTGGTTGCGGTAGCTGAGGGTGAGGTCGCGGACCTGCAGCAGGGCGCTCACAGTGTATTCCGCTGTTGTTGCGCGATCCGGTCGCCCGGCAATGGATGGTGGCAGGCGAGGTGGCGATGTGGCCCGTTGGCAACCAGCGCCGGCACTTCCCGTTCGCAGCAGGGGTCGCTGAAGCGGCAGCGTGGGTGAAAGCTGCACCCGCCGGGTACCGCGGAAAGCGAGGGGACGCTGCCCGGAATCGGCTGCAATCTGGTCTTGCCACTGCCCAATTCCGGCACGGTACCGAGCAAACCTTGTGTGTAAGGGTGCGCTGGAGCAGAGAAAACCTCCGCGACCGGGCCGGCTTCCACCAGCCTGCCGGCGTACATCACGGCAACGCTATGGCACAGCGCGCTGACCAGACCCAGATCATGGGTGATGAACAGCACGGACATGTCGTTGGCGGCGACCAGTTCCTCGAGCAGGACAAGAATCTGCGCTTGTACCGTGACGTCCAGCGCGGTGGTGGGTTCGTCGGCGATCAGCACCCGGGGCTTGCAGCTCAGGGCCATGGCGATCATCACTCTTTGCAGCTGGCCGCCCGAGAGCTGATGAGGGTATTTGTCGAGTTGCAGCCGTGGGTCCGGGAGCCGTACGTCATGCAGTGCGTTGGCGGCTTCCGCCCGGGCTTGTCGGGCGGAGGCGCTGCGGTGACGACGAATGACGTCGGTCAATTGTCGCCCGATGGTGAAGTAGGGGTTGAGGGCGGCCATGGGGTTTTGAAATATCATCGCGATCCGCTCGCCGCGAAGCTGCTGCAGCAGGCTCTCGCGGCAGCCGACGATTTCCTGTTCGCCGAGGCGAATGGAACCCCGCACCTCCGCTGGGGGAGCCAGCAAACCCAGGCAGGCGGACGAAGTCACCGTTTTGCCGCAGCCTGATTCACCGACCAGACCGAGAATCTCTCCGCGACCGAGATCGAGGTCAAGGTGGTCTACCGCTTGAACACTGCCGCTTATCATCGGAAAGCGGACGCTCAATCCACGGATTCGAAGGGCCGCGTCGATGCTCATCCGCGCCCCCGTGTTCTGGGATCCAGGGCGTCGCGCAGACCGTCTCCAAGCAAGTTGATCGCCAGCACGGTGACGAAAATCGCGATCCCGGGAAAAGTCGCCGTCCACCAGTATTCAAGAAACAGCGAGCGCGCGTTGGATACCATCAGGCCCCACTCCACTGCCGGCGGACGTGCGCCCATACCGATAAAACTCAATGAGGCCGCGGCCAGGATGGTGTAGCCGAAATCCATGGTCGATTGAACCAGGGTTGGCGTGAGCGCATTCGGCAGCGCGTGACGAAGCATGATCCGCAGGTGGCTGACTCCCATTGCCCGCGCGGCCTGTACGTAAAGTTCCGAACGAATGGTCAGCACCGAACCGCGCATGATGCGGGCATACCAGGGGAACCAGGAGACTGCCAGCGCCAGCATCAGGTTCCACAGACCGGGCCCCAGCGCGGCGGTAATGGCCAGTGGCAGAAATAGGGGTGGAAATGCCAGGAAGACGTCCGCCACCCGCATCAGTGCGGTGTCGGTGCGACCGCCGAAATAACCGGCCATCAAGCCGATCGGCAGACCGATTCCCACCGAGAGCAATACCGCGACCAGCCCCGTTGTCAACGACAGACGCCCGCCGTACAGGACCTGGCTGAAAATATCCCTGCCGAGTTGATCGGTGCCAAACGGGTGGCCTGGCCCGGGTGGTACCAGCCGGTCGGTAAAATTGATCTCGGTCGGGTCCCAGGGCGCCAGCCAGGGGGCGGTCACCGCCGCCAGCACGATCACCGCCAGCAGCAGTCCACCGACCAGAAACAGGGGATTGCTGCGCACGCCGTGTTGCAGCCTCAGCCACCTGTTCGCCACGGATACTTCCGCGACCGGCCCGGCAGCGCTCACGACGCATGCAGCCTCGGATCAACCCGAAAGTAAAGCAGATCGATCAGCAGGTTCAGCCCCAGGTAGGTGGTGGACAGGAACAAAGTGGTGCCCATCACCGCGGGAAAATCGTTGCGGATCAGACCCTGGACGATGTAGCTGCCCAGTCCCGGCCAGTCGAACACGTACTCGACGATGACACTGGCGCCGAGCATGTAGCCATAGGTCAGACCGACGATGGTCAGAAACGGGATCAAGGTCGCCTTGAGCGCGTACCGATAATGGATGGTGGTGGCAGAGAGACCGTAGGCGTGGGCGGTGCGTATGTGGTCGGAGCCCAAGACCTCGACCATGGTATTGCGCGATACCCGCACGATGATGGCAACCGTAGCCAGTGCCAGAGTCAACACCGGCAGTACCAGATGACTGGCCGCGGATCGCCATGCCGGCCAGTCGCCCGCCAGCGCGGTATCGATCAGGTAAAAGCCGGTGACCTTCGAAAACGGGTGGTCGAGCAGCGTCAGGCTGTCCATCCGTCCCTGCAACGGCAGCAGGCCCGCGTTTCCATGTAACAGCATCTGTAACACGATGCCGAGAAAGAATACCGGTGCCGCCATGCCCGCCACGGCCAGGGTGCGCGACAGGTGGTCGAACAGACTGTTGCGTCGTACCGCCGCGGTGATGCCGGTGGGAAGTCCTATGGCGATGGCCAGGATGATCGACAGCGTGACCAGTTCGACGGTCGCGGTCATGCGCCGAAAAATATCCTCGATGACCGGTTGCCCGCTGCTCAGGGAGATGCCCAGGTCTCCGCTGACGACCCCTCGCAGGTAGCTCAGATATTGTGACCATACCGGTTGGTCCAGTCCCAGCGCCAGGCGTGCGGCCTCGACCTGCTCGGCGCTGGGTTTGGGACCCAGCAGTGCAGTCAGCGGGGAACCGGGCAACAACCGGCTGACCACGAATGTCACGGTGAGCACACCCAGCAGGGTGACCAGTAACAGCGCCACCCTGTGGATGATATAGCGTTTCATCGTTGCGGGATGATCGACCTCGAATCAGCGCCGCAACTGGTAGAAGAAGGTGGTGGCATAGGCTGGGTTCGGGACCACCCCCTTGATCCCCGCGCGGTGTATGACCTGTCCCGCTTTGTCGGCGTAGAAAACCGCCGCGACATCGTCGACCACGATCTGCTGGGCCTGGTTGTACTTGTCGATCGCCTGATCACGATCGGTCACTTCCAGCGCCACCGCATCGCTC
Source organism: uncultured Candidatus Competibacteraceae bacterium (assembly GCA_965371945.1). Classification (GTDB taxonomy): domain Bacteria; phylum Pseudomonadota; class Gammaproteobacteria; order Competibacterales; family JAHEDQ01; genus CBDVAK01. Next base: position 5,467 of record CBDVAK010000106.1, on the reverse strand, counting down.
ACCAACTGGTCGAAGTCCGGATTCGAGTAGTGCGACAGGTTGAACAGCGTCGGGTCCTCGGTACGGAACAATCCGATCAGCCAGTCGGACGGGGTCGGGTAGGTGGGCCACCAGGCCATCGACTGGACGTTCGGAGCGGTCTCCAGGTTCTTGGCTTCGTCCCAGATCTTGGCCCATGCTCCGGGCTCGAGTTCGAGTTCGATACCGATCTTGGCCAGATTGGCCTGCCACAGCAGTGCCGCGTTTTCATAGATCTTGGAGGTGCCGACATAGGCCAGGTTGACCTTGCGATCGGATTCCGGAATCCCGGATTCGTCTAGCAACTGCTGCGCGGCCGCAAGGTCGAATTGCGGTGATTTCAGCTCATCGTTGTGGCCCCAGATGGTCGATGGAATCGGGCCTTGTGCGACGGTCCCGGCCCCGAGCATGACGTTGTCGATCACCCCCTGGTAGTCGAACGCTGCTGCCAGTGCCTGCCGAAACTTCAGGTTGTCGGTGGGGTACTTGGCGGTGTTGAGCAGGAACTGGTAGTTGGTCCAGGAAGGCGATTCAACGATGGAGATCGCATCGTCCTTCTTCAGCGCTTCGATCACATCGGGTGGGATCTGGGTGGCGAAGTCCGCCTCGCCGGACTTGATCATCTGCACCTGGGTCGCGGCTTCGCGGACCACGCGCACGATCACACGGTCATACTGATCCTGCTGCCAACCGCCCCAGTATTCCGGAAAGGCTTCCAGCACCAGTTGCTGGCCTTTCTCCCACTGGCGCACCCGGTAAGGGCCGGTGCCAGCGTCGTTGCCCTCGTTGAACCAGTCGGTGCCTTTGTCGGCGGCGGCCGGTGAGTAGATATAGGCACCGTACTGTGATGAGGCGATGATATCGACTGGCGCCGGTTTGCTGGTTTTGATCACCAGCGTGGCGTCACCGGGTGCCTCGATGCTTTCCACCAGATCCCAGATATAGGATGCGCCCTTGCCCATTTCGCGGGTGCGATCGAGTGATGCCTTGGCGGCTGCGGCGGTCAGCGGTTCACCATCGTGAAACGTGACGCCCTGGCGCAGCTTGAAGGTCCACTCGGTACCGTCTTCGTTGCTGTGCCACTCGGTTGCCAGACCGGGGGAAAGGATCTCATCCGAGCCGGGCGGGTTGTACCATACCAGCGGCTCGTAGACGTTGGCGAGCATGATGATCTCCAGCGAGAACGCGATCGCCGGATCCCAGTCCTTGACGTCGTCGTACATGGCCACGACCAGCGTGCTGTCCGCTTGCTGGGCGATGGCGTGGCCGCCGAACAGCGAAATGCCGGCAGCCAACAGCGCGTACAGAAAATGTTTGGTGAGACCCATTTTGTGTTTTCCTCAAGTGTGGCGGCGATTTTTCTTTGCTGCCTCAGCGGTCAGGGATCAAGACTGAGGCCATCCCCGAGGTGTGAGTATAGAGAGTGTAATAAGCAGCCAGCAAACGCGGGCACCAGGCCTCGCAGCGGCCACCCGGCGCTCAGTCGGTCAGGAAGCGGGTGGCGGCCATGTCACCGATGGTGTCGATATCGACACCGGTGGTGCCGGGCATATTCTTCAGAATATAGGCCGCCATCAGCGTCACGGTGCGCTGGTTCTCGTTTTCGAATGCCGCCAGCAATCGGTTGGCCACGATCTGACAGCGTTGTACCTGATCGGGGCGTTCCACCCAGTCCGCACTCATCTGCCAGCCTTTGTCCATGTCGCCGTCCATCATGCCGAAGAAGTCGGCTGCTGCCGCGATCAGAGTGTCCGGGACGGTGACCGGTACGGTTGCATCGTCGATGATGATGTTCAGTTGCATCGGTGACCTCTGGTGATTCAGGGCGTGTACGGTCATACGCGCCTCGTCCATGCGTATTGCGCACAGAGGCTTTGCCAGCAGTACGTTGAGCCGCAGGCTGTCCTCCCCCGATAGTTCCATCAGTTGAGCTGCACGCGCTGGCCCCACGGCACCATACCGCGTCCCTTGATCAGCCAAATGACCGGATATTGCGGTTCCTGGCCGGGAAACCGACCCTGGGCATCGCTAAAGTACAACAACAGATCCGGTTGGCGATCCTGTGCTGCCACCCAGTCGAACACCGGCACGAAATCGGTGCCGCCGCCACCCTGAAAGCTGCGTGGCAGAGTCAAGCCCTCCCAGGGTTCGTAGATCCACGGGCCGTCATCCACAAGAGAGGAATCACAGGCCAGCAAGGTGATGCGGGCCCGCAGTTGACCCTTGAGCGCATCGATTTCGGCAACGAAACCCGACATCTCCTGCTCGGTGATCGAACCACTGACATCCAGTGCTGCCACCAGGTTGATTTGCGCACTGCGCAGGCTGGGGTAGATCGCCGGGTCGCCGCGACGGTTGGAAGGGCGGGCGTAGCTGTAGTCCTCTCTGGCGGTGGCAGTGACATAGCGGGCCAGCAGCATGCGCCAGGGTAGTTGCGGTTGCAGCAGGTAGTCGACCAGCCGCGCCATGCCGCCGTCCAGTTTACCGGCCTGCAGTGCCTGTTGGGCAGCGCCGGCCAACCGTTGCCGCCACTGCAGTGCCAGGCTCTCCCGTTCCTGGTCGTTCAGCGGCTGCGGTCGTGTACCAGCCTCCGGGTCCGTGCTGGCCTCGCTGTTGTCGGCGTCAGTGGTGGCGCCCTGTTGGTCACCGTTCCGGCCCTGATCGGGGTCATAGGCGTGCTGATCGTGGGTCTGCCGGTCTTCGAGATCATCGAGACAGGGGTAGATCTCTTCGGCGGTCATGCCTTCGAACCGGGGTTCCACCAGGGCCCCGGGCGGCGGCGTGAGCCCTTCGCGAATCAACAGCGGGTTGATGGCGAAGTCACAGGCCAGATCCCAGCGATGTTTGATGCGGTGCCGGCGCCTGGCGAAATGGGACAGCGCGCAGTGCAGGGCCTCATGAGCCAGCACGAACTGCGTCTCGGAAGCGCTGAGTGCGACGATATACTCCGCGTTGTAGTAAAACTTACGGGCATCGGTGGCGGTTGTTTTACACCAGCGGGGATCTGCTTCCTGCAGAGGCAGACGCAGCACCAGGGCGCCCAGGAATGGTTTGTCGAGAATCAGCCGGGTGCGGGCGGCTGCCAGCCGTGTATCGATGTCGATGTCGGTACCCATGGTCAGGACGATTCAGCAGGCGCCGGCCACGATCACGACGGTGAGATCATCAGATCGGCGATGTCACGTGCCCAGTCCGCGAACTGCGGCACTTCGAACAATGGCTGACCGATGGCGCGGTGCATGTCCGATACCATCATGACGCCCATTTCACGCAGCGGAAAACGGCTGGCGTAGTTGAGGATATGGCCATGAACGTCGACCGCCTCCGGTGTGTCGAGGGCGCGGATCGCGTGCCCGACCAGTGCCGAGGCAACCGCGTACTGGAGATCGATCTCGCTGGGAGCCGGCACATCCTCGCCGCGCACAATGGACTCCAGATCCGGCATCCGCCCGATACTGTCGATGAATGCAGTCAGTTCGATGCCTGCCGCCGGCCCCACGCAGGCCTGCAGGGTGCCGCTGAGCAGATCGGGACGTGATTCGAACTTCTGCAGGGCGCGGTGTGCGAATTCCCATGACCGTGGCGAGGGAAACGCGACCGGGTTGTGGGCGGGGTCGAAATCGAACAGCAGATCGGGGCGAAAGCGCAGGAAGCCGATGACCCGCTCGTCGATATCGTGGGCGTACGCCCAGGCGACCCAGTCATCGAGATTGACGTCCACCTCAAAATGCGAGAAACGGTTGGCCAGGGGTGAGGGCATGGTATAGGTGACGCCACGGTCGCCCTGTCGGTTGCCTGCCGCAAATATGGCCCAGCCCCGGGGAATCCGGTACTCACCCAGGCGGCGGTCCAGTATGAGCTGGTAAGCGGCTGCGGACACACTGGGTGCCGCGGAAGTGATCTCGTCCAGAAACAGGATGCCCTCGGGGCCATGTCGCAGGCTGTCGGGCAGCATGGCGGGGATCGCCCATTCCACCAGTTCCTGGTTGCGAAACGGGATGCCGCGCAGGTCGGACGGCTCCATTTGTGACAGCCGGATGTCGATGATCGGAATCTGGTTGTGCTCGGCGACCTGGGCGATCATCTGCGACTTGCCGACCCCGGGCGGACCCCACAACATCACCGGCGTATGGTGCCCGCTGCGGGTGCCTAGGAATTCCTGCTCGAGTATCGTTAGCAAGTGAGTTGGGCGCATGGCTGGGAATGCTGCAGTCCTGAAAGGCTGGCGGGCCGGAGTCTTGATGCCGTTGGTCGCTGTATCCATGCTCGCCCGTGGCAGTGCGCTTGACAACATCACGTTTGGGGTGGGGAGCTTCTTGCATCGGCCACGAAACTTTTGACCATGCGCTACGCTCTGATATTCTAGGAGGCTGTCGCCGGCGGATGTGTGGCGCCACTTTCAAGGAATTCTCGATGCAAGCCAACAGATTTTGGAAGTGCCTGACGATACTCTGGGTACTGTTGCCGTTTGCGGTATTCGCCGATGCCGATACCGACCAGGTGAGCGAGAATCTTGCCCGGCAGTTGCCCGGTGTCAAACCCGACCAGATTTCGTTGTCCCCGGTACCCGGTATCTATGAGGTCATCATCGGTGGTGACGTACTCTACATCACCCCGGATGCGCGTTTCGCCTTCACCGGACAACTGGTGGATGTAGCCAGCCGCACCAACCTTACCGAACCGGCGTTGGCTACCGCCCGCCTCAAGGTGCTCGAGCAAGTGCCGGAAAGCGAGATGATCATCTACGAACCCGAAGGGGAGGTCACCCACACCATCACCACCTTTACCGATATCGACTGCCCCTACTGCCGCAAGATGCACAAGGAGATGCGGGTGCTCAACGATCAGGGGATTCGGGTACGCTATCTGTTGTTTCCACGGGCCGGGATCGATTCGCAATCCTACCGAAAAGCGGTGTCGGTGTGGTGTTCGGATGATCGCAACCAGGCCCTGACCGATGCCAAAGCCGGTCAGGATCCGGTCAGCCGGCAATGCGACAATCCGGTCAAACAGCAGATGCAGGTTGCCGAACGGTTGGGGCTCACCGGAACCCCGATGACCATTACCGACAGCGGTGAGAAAATTGGCGGCTACCTGCCGGCGACTGAGCTTGCCAAGCGACTGGATCAGCAACAGCAGCAGCCGCTGTAGTGGCAGGAACCACAGCAATGATGTTGGTATCCACCCGGATTCGGCTGTTTGCGCTGGTGTTGCTGACGTCGCTGGCCGTACCAGTGGCCAGCATCGCGCAGCAAAGTGGTCTGCCGGTCAGTACGGTTCTGCCAGGCTCGAATGGGCAGGGTGCCGGCGGTGGCTTGCTCGATATCCTGGGTCAATCGCTCGGCGGTGGCCCGGGCGGTGAGATACTCGACCCGGAACTGGCCTACTTATTCAGTGCCGACACGGTTGATGACGTTACCCTGCGCGCCCACTGGGATATCGCTGAAGG
>CBDVAK010000105.1:0-11025 GCA_965371945.1 uncultured Candidatus Competibacteraceae bacterium | reverse complement strand
ACTACGCTTTGGGTGATTGGCAACCGGGCTCGGCAGTCTGGACGGTAACGTGCGGTGTCGCCGAGTGCGGGATCGACGGGCCGCGGAACCGCGTATCGGCGTCAGCGAGGTAACCATGGGACAACTCACCACCCACGTGCTCGACACGGCACAAGGCACCCCCGGGGCAGGCATCACGGTGGAACTCTATGCCTGCGACCCGCAACCACGTCTGGTCAGGAGCGTGGTCACCAACAAGGATGGCCGTTGCGACACCCCACTACTGTCCGGCCGGGAATTCAGCGTCGGTATCTGGGAGCTGGTGTTCCACGTTGGCGAGTATTTCCGTGCCAGCAACCTGGATCTCCCCGATCCACCGTTTCTGGACCGGATCGCTCTGCGCTTCGGGATTGCCGGCGACTCGCACTACCACGTGCCTTTGCTGGTATCACCGTGGAGCTACACCAGCTACCGTGGCAGTTGAATCATGAATTCGGGTACACCAGGCGGCCACCAACACGACGGCGCGGTACGTTTCCTACTCGACGGTGACGTGATCACCCTGGACCACGTCGACCCCACCCGCACGGTGTTGCAGATGCTGCGTGAGGACCTGCACAGAATCGGCACCAAGGAAGGTTGCGCAGAAGGGGACTGCGGTGCCTGTACCGTGGTGCTGGCGGAACTCGATGCCAGCCACGAGGGCCTCACCTTTCGCGCCGTCAACGCCTGTATCCAGTTCGTGCCCACACTGGACGGCAAGAAGCTGATCACCGTGGAAAGCCTGAGCCAGCCCGGCCAGCCACTGCACCCGGTTCAGCAGGCCCTGGTTGAACAGCATGGTTCGCAGTGCGGGTTCTGCACACCGGGCTTTGTGATGTCGCTGTTTGCGCTCTATAAAACCCAACAAGATCCCAACCGAAAGGAGATCGACCAGGCGCTGAGCGGCAATCTGTGCCGCTGCACCGGCTACCGCCCCATCGTCGATGCAGCCACCGCCATGTACGGCCTCGGTGACACGGTCGATGCACCCGCACAGAACTGGATGACCTGCTCATTCGCGACCGCGGGCAGCCACGCCCCCGCCAGCGGCGAACAGGAGACTATCGACCTGCTGCGGTCGCTGGTCCGCCGCGACACCCTGGCGCTGAGCCATGGGCAACGCCGCTACTTTGCGCCTGTCAGTATCGAAGCGCTGGCCGAGTTGAAGCTCGCCCACCCCGATGCCTGCCTGCTCGCCGGTGGCACCGATGTCGGTCTGTGGGTCACCAAACAGCAACGTGATCTGGAACAGGTGATCTACACCGGCAACGTCCGCGAACTCAGGCACATGGAGGTACAGGACAACATCCTGCAAATCGGTGCGGCAGTCACGATCAGTGATGCCATGGCCACGCTGACACGGCATTTTCCGGCACTGGAGAAATTGTTCATCCGCTTTGCCTCCCCACCGATCCGTAATGCCGCCACCCTGGGGGGCAACATCACCAACGGTTCACCGATCGGTGATTCGATGCCGGCGCTGATTGCGGCGGGGGCCAGTTTGCTGCTGCGACGTGGCAACGAGACCCGCATGATGCCATTGGAGGAGTACTACCTGGGATATCAGCAGACCGCCTTGCGCGATGGCGAATTCCTGCAGTCCGTACACGTGCCCCTGCCCGCGCCGGGCACCACACTGCACGCCTACAAGATCAGCAAGCGTTTCGACCAGGACATCGCCGCGGTATGCGCTGCATTCAGCCTGACCCTGGAAAATGGCAAGGTCAGCGCCGCCCGGGTCGCGCTTGGTGGCGTGGCCGCCATACCGCTAAGAGTCGGGGACTGTGAACAGGCCATGCTCGGCCGGGACTGGAACGAAGCCACTGTCCGCAGCGCGATGGCTGCCCTGGAACACGCCCTGAAACCGATCGGCGACATGCGCGCCAGCGCCCGCTACCGACAACTGTTGTCACGCAACCTGCTGTACCGTTTTTTCCGGAAAACCACCGATGGTGGGACGTCCCCATCCGTGTACGACTACGGGAGGTAGCACAGATGTCGGACAGCAAAGTCCACGGCGCTGTCGGCTCGCCGCTGCCGCACGACAGCGCGCATCTGCACGTCACTGGCCGGGCCCTCTATACCGACGATATTCCCGAACCACGCGGCATGCTGCACGCCGCGATCGGTACCAGCCCCCGGGCCCACGCATTGATTACCCGGGTGGATCTGTCCGCGGTGACAGCAGCCGCGGGGGTGGTGGCCGTCATCCGCGCCGACGACATCCCCGGCGTCAACGATTTCGGTGCCGTGGTTGCCGATGATCCGATTCTGGCCCCGCGGCTGGTTCAGTACGTCGGCCATCCGATATTCGCGGTGGCGGCTGAAACCGTGGTTCAGGCGCGTCGCGCCGCAGCTGCGGCCCGCATCGAATTTGAGGATCTCGAACCTATCCTCGATATACGTACTGCGGTGCGCGAGCAATCGTTCGTGTTACCGAGCGAAACCCTGCAACGCGGCGATCCGCAACAGGCACTGGCCGGCGCACCTCATCGCCTGCGCGGCAGCACCCGGGTCGGGGGTCAGGATCAGTTCTACCTGGAAGGTCAAATCGCGGTGGCTATCCCCAAAGAGGACGGGGACCTGCTGGTGTACAGCTCCACACAGCATCCTGGTGAAGTGCAGCACCTGGTGGCCCGGGCCCTGGGCAAACAATCCAAGGACGTGGTGGTGGAATGTCGGCGCATGGGCGGCGCCTTTGGCGGCAAGGAGTCGCAACCGGCGCAGATCGCCTGCATCGCCGCGGTACTTGCGCAGAAAACCGGGTGCGCGGTCAAACTGCGGCTGGATCGCGACGACGACATGGTCATCACCGGCAAACGCCATGATTTCGAGATCGACTACGATGTCGGCTTCGACGACGACGGCCGTATCGTCGGCATAGAGCTGGACTACGCCGCCCGCTGCGGCATGTCGGCCGATCTGTCCGGCGCCATCAACGACCGCACCATGTTCCATAGCGACAACGCCTACTTTCTGGAACATGTCACTATCCGCTCCCATCGCTGCAAGACCAACACGGTGTCCAACACCGCGTTTCGCGGTTTTGGCGGCCCCCAGGGTATGTTCGCGATCGAGTATGTCATCGACGAGATCGCTGGTGCGCTGAACCGGGATCCGCTGGATATCCGCAGGGCGAACTTCTACGGCACCGACGAGCGCAATGTGACCCCCTACGGGCAGATCGTCGAAGACAACATCATCGGCGCCATCGTCGACAGACTCGAAGCCAGTTCGGAATACCGCCAGCGCCGGGCCGCGATTCGTAGCGATAACGCCAACAGCCCCGTGCTGAAACGCGGCATCGCGCTGACCCCGGTGAAATTCGGGATTTCCTTCACCGCCACCCACCTCAACCAGGCCGGTGCGCTGCTGCACATTTATACCGATGGCACCGTGCACCTCAACCACGGTGGCACGGAAATGGGTCAGGGTCTGTTCACCAAGGTGGCCCAGGTGGTCGCCCAAGAACTGCAGATCGACATCGACGACATCAAGATCACTGCCTCGGACACCAGCAAGGTTCCCAACGCCTCGGCGACTGCTGCCTCCAGCGGCTCCGACCTCAACGGCAAGGCCGCCCAGGCCGCAGCACGCACCATCCGCGACCGCCTCAGCGCATTCGCCGCGATGCATTTTGGTGCCGCCAAATCCGAAGTGGTGTTCAGCCGCAACCAGGTGCGCGTCGGCGAGCACACAATGACCTTCGCAGAGCTGGTAAAACTCGCTTACTTCGCCCGTATCTCCCTGTCAGCAACAGGCTTCTATCGCACCCCCAAGATCAACTACGACCGCAGCACCTTCAGCGGCCGACCGTTTTACTACTATGCTTACGGTGCCGCGGTTTCGGAGGTTGTCATCGACACCCTCACCGGTGAATACCGGGTGCTGCGGGTCGACATCGTCCACGACTGTGGCAAGTCTCTGAACCCGGCGCTGGATCTGGGACAGGTGGAGGGCGGCTTCGTACAGGGCATGGGCTGGCTCACAGCCGAGGAACTGTGGTGGGACCAACACGGCGCGCTGCGTACCCATGCACCGTCAACCTACAAGATTCCAGTGTGCTCCGACGTGCCGGCGGATTTCCGGGTCGAGCTGCTGCAGTCCGCCGCCAACCGGGAAGACACCATTCACGGCTCCAAGGCCGTGGGTGAACCACCGCTGATGCTGGCCCTATCGGTGTTCTATGCGCTCAGGGACGCGGTCGCCAGCGTCGCCGACTACCACCTGAGCCCGCGCCTGGACGCACCAGCCACTCCGGAAGCGGTGCTGATGGCGGTCGAGGAGTTGGGTGATCGCGCCGGGACTAACAATACCCGGCGGGTGGGCTGAAACATGAAGCATCGCAAACAACGCGGGAACAGAGCTATGGCCATGACAACATGAGTGTCGAGCAACCGGATTCCGGCGTGGCACGGCTGGAATTGCGGGATATCACCAAAATCTACCCCTCGGTGGTTGCCAACGACGGCGTCGATCTCGAGGTGCTGCCGGGGGAGATACACGCGATATTGGGCGAAAACGGCGCCGGCAAGAGCACGCTGATGAAGATCATCTACGGCGTGACCAAAGCCGACCGCGGTGAAGTGTTGTGGAACGGCGAGGTGGTAACAGTCGCCAACCCCGCACAGGCCAGGCGACTGGGCATCGGCATGGTATTCCAGCACTTTTCGCTGTTCGAAACCCTTACCGTGGTGGAAAACATCGCGCTGGCGATAGAAGGCCGTTTCGATCTGGAGCGGCTGGCAAAACGGATTCGGGAGGTCTCCGAACGTTACGGATTGCCGCTGGACCCGCGCCGCCTGGTGCACTCGTTGTCAGTGGGTGAGCGCCAGCGCGTGGAAATCGTTCGCTGCCTGCTACAGGACCCCAGGCTGCTGATCATGGATGAACCCACCTCGGTGCTGACGCCCCAGGCGGTTCGCAAACTGTTCGAGACCCTGCGGCGGCTGTCCGATGAAGGCTGCAGCATTCTCTATATCAGCCACAAGCTCGAGGAAATTCGCGAACTGTGCCACAAAGCGACCGTGATGCGAGGCGGCAAAGTCACCGGTGATGCCGATCCGCGGCAGGAGACCGCCTCCAGTCTGGCGGCCATGATGATCGGCGGTGACCTGCCCGAGTGCCATCACACCGCAGCCGCCAGTGGTGGCGATCCACGCCTGGTGGTGGCAGGCCTTTCACGGCTTTCCGACGACCCGTTCGGCACCGATCTCAAGGACATACACCTCACCGTTCACTCCGGTGAGATCCTGGGAATCGCGGGCATATCCGGAAACGGACAGCAGGAACTGCTCGCCGCTCTCAGCGGGGAACAACCTCTGGAGAAACACCAGACCTACGCGATCCACATCGAAGGCCGCTCGGTCGGTCACCTCGATGCTGCGGCGCGGCGTGATCTCGGCTTGTGCTTCGTCCCGGAAGAACGGCTGGGGCGCGGGGCAATTCCGGCGATGTCACTGGCCGACAATGCGCTGCTTACCGCTCACCGTGGCGGCATGGTGAAACTTGGCCTGATCCGCAATACACAGGTTCGCAGCTTCGCGGAACGCTGTATCAAGGATTTCGACGTGCGCTGCGGTGGGGTCGATGCTGCCGCCAAAAGTCTGTCCGGTGGCAACCTGCAGAAGTTCATCGTCGGCCGGGAAATCCTGCAAAAGCCACGCGTGATGATCGCGGCCCAGCCGACCTGGGGTGTCGACGTCGGCGCTGCCGCCGCCATCCGCCAGGCCCTGATCGATCTGCGCAACGAAGGTGTCGCGGTGCTGGTGATATCCGAAGAGCTGGAAGAATTGTGTGAGATCTGTGACCGCATCGCCGTCATCGCCGGCGGGCGGCTGTCCCCCGTCAAGGACATGGAAAACACCAACCAGGAAGAGATCGGGCTATGGATGAGCGGGATGTTTCCGGGAGCGGAAGACGAGCCCCTGCCAGCCGTGGAGAGCCCTGATGCGCCTTAAGATCGAACCGAGACCACAGCCATCGAGGCTGATGGGCTGGCTGTCACCGCTGATCGCGGTCGGCCTGATGCTGGTCACCGGTTTCGTATTCTCCGCCTTGCTGGGGATGAACCCGGTCGACACCTTCCATGCCTTTTTCATCGCACCGGTCGACGATCTGTACGGAGTCGGCGAACTGGCGGTCAAAGCGGCACCATTGGCGCTGATCGCGGTCGGGCTGGCGATCGGCTTTCGCGCCAATGTCTGGAACATCGGCGCCGAGGGTCAACTCACCTTCGGGGCCATCGCGGGCGGCGCTCTGGCGCTGGCATTCTACGAATCGGAAAGTCGCTGGCTGTTGCCGGGGATGATCGTCGCCGGGGCGCTCGGTGGCATGTTCTGGGCCTCGATACCGGCGCTGCTGCGAGCACGTTTCAATACCAACGAGATCCTGGTCAGTCTGATGCTCAACTATGTCGCCATACTGATCCTGAGCTATCTGGTAACCGGCCCCTTGCGCGATCCCGAGGGTTTCAACTTTCCGGAATCGCGCCTGTTCAGCGAAGCCGCCACGATGCCGATTCTGCTCGAGGACACGCGTCTGCACCTGGGTGTGTTGATCGCACTGGCGGTGGTGGCGCTGGCCTGGGTGTTCGTGCGCAAGAGCTTCATGGGCTATCAGATGCAGGTGGCGGGACTGGCCGAGACCGGCGCCCGCTACGCCGGCTTCAGTCGCGCCCGCATGATCTGGACCGGGCTGCTGATCGGCGGGGCGGCGGCCGGCATCGCCGGTCTCGGCGAAGTATCGGGGCCGATCGGTCAGTTGCTGCCCTCGATCTCGCCGGGCTATGGCTATGCCGCCATCATCGTCGCCTTCGTGGGCCGCCTGCACCCGGTCGGCATCCTCCTGGCCAGCCTGTTGATGTCGCTGCTGTATCTGGGTGGCGAGGCTGCGCAGATGGACCTGGGGCTGCCCTCGGCAATCACCGGCGTGTTCCAGGGCGCATTGCTGTTCTATCTGCTGGCATCCGACCTGTTTATCAATTTCCGCATTCGCACGCAGGTGGCCACGGTGAGTGCGGCTCGGGGGAGCATGTCGTGAGCGAAACACTGATTGCCATCGTGATCGCCACCCTGGGGGCGGGCACGCCGTTGGTGTTCGCGGCACTGGGAGAACTGGTTACCGAGAAATCCGGGGTTCTCAATCTGGGCGTCGAGGGGATGATGCTGATCGGCGCGGTGTCCGGGTTTGCCGTGGCCGCGGACAGCGGCAATCTGTGGCTGGGAGTGCTGGTGGCGGTGCTTGCGGGCGCAGCCATGTCGTTGATATTCGGGGTGCTGACCCTGACCTTCCAGGCCAACCAGGTGGCATCGGGTCTGGCCCTGACTATTTTCGGCGTCGGTGCCAGCGCCTATATCGGGCTGGATTACACCAGCGTGTCGCTGGACGGCATGGCGCCGCTACACATTCCGTTGCTCAGCGGACTCCCGATCATTGGTCCGATGCTGTTTTCGCTGGACCCCCTGCTCTATTTCTCTTTTCTGATGCTACTGATGGTGAGCTGGTTTTTGTATCGTTCCAAATTGGGATTGCTGTTACGTGGCGTAGGCGAGGCACCCGAATCCGCCCATGCAATCGGCTATCCGGTGATACTGATCCGCTATCTCGCCGTGTTGTTCGGCGGTGCCATGGCTGGCCTGGGGGGTGCCTATCTGGCGCTGGTCTACACCCCGCTATGGGTTGAGGGTATGACTGCCGGACGCGGCTGGATCGCGCTCGCGCTGGTGGTTTTCTCGACCTGGCGGCCTGGCCGGGTCATGCTCGGGGCCTACCTGTTCGGCGGGGTCACCATCTTGCAGTTTCACATCCAGGGGCTGGGGGTCGATATTCCAGCACAACTATTGTCCACCCTGCCGTACCTGGCCACCATCCTGGTACTGGTGCTGATTTCCCGCAACATCAGCACCGTTCGTCTCAACTCGCCTGCCTCACTGGGCAAGGCGTACCATCCCTCCGCCTGAGCATGGAGAGGCAGGCGTGAATAACGCAAACCGCAGACGCACCCCGCCCTCGGGAAGACGACGAGACCATGCCGTCCGATAAGGTCAGGGAGATCTTCGAGCACGACGATTGCCAGCGGGTCGAGCACATCGGTACAGATACAGTCCGGTCATAGCACGCCCTGTAGCTGTTACCAGTAGAAATTGACAGCAGCCAACGGTCCCTGCTGGATGATGTCCCACTCGAAATGATTCGAGCCGCTGCCTGTCTCGTAGTCGACACCCAGCGCCCGATAACCGACAAATGCCGACACCAGATCGTTGAAGCGGTAGTCAAATATTGCCGCAACGTTCCAGACAAAATTGGACTGACCGATGGGGCCACCACCGACATCCGCACGGCCGATAAAGGTCCATTTCGGCGACAGTCCCCAAAACACCCGTGCACCGACAAATCCATCAGCCCAGGACTCGTTGATGCTCGCGATCTGCGGTCCGGGGTCCAGTGACACGCCAAGGTCGACTCCGTAACCACGTACACCCGCCAGTACTTCTACGCCGTGCCGCGGCTCACCATAGAAGCGGTAGACGCCACCCAGTTCGCCGAGCTTGTTGATAATACTGATGTCGGCAGATAACAGATTGTTGATCTTGGCGGAAGGTTCGAGGTCTACGTACTGGATCTCCGCAAAACCACCCCATCGGCCCTTGCGCGCCTCGAAATGGGCGGTCAGGACCCCCGCCAGGTTTGTAAAAATGTTGTCCTTGAAATTGATATCCAACGGCACGGTTTCGGTGCCGATCGTCGATGAACCGTGGAGGCTGATCCCCCACAGAAACAGCGGGGAGAGCTCGAACTTCCACTCGTCCGACTCTTCCGCGACCGCGCAGAAATTGCCGGCCAGCAGCAACGCGAGGCTGCAAAACGTGGCGCGAATGGTGGACTTGGCAGCGTTCATTTCAACTCCTCGGCACGGCCAGTCTATCAGGGCAGGCATCGGCGGTGAATCCGGCTCGGGCTGCGCGACCAATCGAGATGATATGCTGATCATACAGCTCTGTATGTTTCATGCAAGCAGAAGTCCTTGCCACCCAGCCACCGCATCCACGGCGGCCTCGCCCGATTCATGACAGCCTCACTTCTGACGGGCCTACAGGCTCCAGCCCTCTCGGGTTTCTCATCGATAGGCCTGTTCCAGGTTTCGTATGTTTTCCGTCATCACGCTGAGAAAATCACCGCTGTCGGAGCGATTGGCACCGGGGTCGAATACTATGCTTTGAATACCAAGGCCACGCAGTCGCTCGACGCTTTCGCTAAGGGGGGTCGATTCCCAAATCATCCATCGAGCCGGGTGCCGTTCCAGTATTCGGGCGATATCGGCCCACTGGGCCTCATCGGGCATCTCGTCCGGCTCCCACATCACGCTTTCGAGATTCAGACCATAGCGCCGTGCCAGGTATTGGTAGATCAGGTGTGACGCCAGCAGCGGACGGTGCGGGTGTGGCGCGGTGATCCCGGCGATGCGTCTGTCCAGTGCCAGCAAGTCGACTTTCAGGCCCGCCAGGTTGGCGGCAAACTCCTCCTGCGCCTGCGGGCGCTTGCGCGCCAGGGCCGTGGCGACGGCCTCGGCCTGCTGAACCGCCTGCCCTAAATCCAGCCAGGTGGTGAAAGCTGTGCCGCTGTGGGAGTGTTTGCCGCTCTGGCCGTGACTGTGGGTGAGCGCACCTTCGGCCGGGATGTAGTCGTCCTTGAACCCGCGTGAGGTATCCACCAGGCGGGCGCGTGGCAAGCTGACCCTGGTGAGCCATTTGGCGTAGCCCGCGCCATTGAGCAGGATCAGGTCCGCACCCTGATAGGCACCGACAGTAGCGGTGTCCGGCATCCAGAACGCCGGGTCCACTCCGGCCGGGACTGGAAACACCACCTCGGCCTGGTCCCCGGCAATGCGCTCGGCAAAGTACGCAAGTGGATAGTTGACCGTGTAGACCTTGAGTTTGCCGGCACCGTACGATTGCGGCGCCAGCACACAAACCAGCAACAGTACCGCGAGCTGCGGACCCGGCCCGGGTTTGATTCTAGGCATGTCGGCACTCCCGACGGTCAGCGGATAAACAGGAATCTCACCAGCCACTCGTCGTAACGCTCCACCACGGCGAGCAGCAGCAGTATGACAACGGCCGAGGCCGCGACGATGATCGCGATCTCAGCGCCCAGAAACCGTGCGATGGTCGAGCGGCTGCCACCGAGCCTGAAGATGGTCTGGATCTCACGCTGGCGCAGACGCAACGACAGGGCGAACACCAGCACCAGGGCCAGTATGGTAGCAAGTCCCACCACCAGGATGACCGCGTCGAGGACGTTCCTGATCCGGAAGATATTGGCCAGCAGGCCCTCCACCACGTCTCCGGGGACCACGATCTGGCGAGTCTGTTCGCCACCGACGAAACGCCCGCGCAGGATGGCACCCGACCGCTCGTCATAGGGCAACGCGATGAGTGCTGTGAGCGGATAGCCGGCGGGGTCGCCGTGGACATGGAAGCTGTCGATATTGTCCGGCGTGATCTCGGTGTATTCGGTGATCTTGGCGGTTGCGGTGACGTTGCCGCCAGAGCGCTCCATGACCAGGGTGGGGTCGGTCACCCGGCTCAGGTCCGCATGACCATGCATCAGCCCGTGTATGACCCAGGTGGTTTTGAGATCGACGAACACGGCCAGGTCATCGGCGCTATGTGAAGATTCAAGTATCCCCACCACCTTCATCTTCAGAGGGTAGACCCCGGCCAGATCGAACAGGGTCTCCGGGGATGACAGCAAAGTATCACCGGGTCTGAGACCCAGCGATGCGGCAACGCGGGCGCCCAGCACGCACTCCCCGAGCATCGCGAGATTGCGCCCCTGCGCCAGTTCGAGCCCCCGAAATTCGAAATAATCCAATGTAGTACCCACGATCGGAGCCCCGCGTGCCTTGAAACGCACGTACAGTGGCACCGGCACGGCAAGGTCGAACCGCTCCAACTCCTCAGTATCGGCCATGGACACCAGTTCGGGTACGGTGTCGCCAAA
>CBDVAK010000104.1:0-11052 GCA_965371945.1 uncultured Candidatus Competibacteraceae bacterium | reverse complement strand
CAGGCCGAGGTAGACCAGAATGTCGCGGCTGCGGCCGAAGTGATAATAAATCTGGGTGATTTCATAGCTGTCGTTGTCGATGAAGCGCCCCTTGGTGGATACCAGTGCCCGCTCGTCGGTATCGACGCCCTGCACATCGATGGCAATGGATCTGAATACTCTTAGCTGGCTGCCGTCCTTGCCGGGAATCAGGGGGCTGCGATCGAAGAACGCTTCCCGACCCGTTCGGTTTTCGATATCACGCACGGTGTGGACGAACAACGGGTCCGCGCGTTCCGCGGCGTCCATAAACACCAAAGGCCCGAGCAGATAGGCGCTGGCGCCGACCACAGCGGTGAGCAGCGCGGTGCCGCGCGGAATTCGCAGGTCGAACCGTGACGGTGGAATACGAAAAAATGCCCAGGCCACATAGCCGATACCGAAAGCGTTCATCAGCATCGAGGGCCATTGTTCCGGCCAGAACAGCTCAAAGCTGAACAGGGACATCGAGTAAGGGGCCAGCAGCAGGACTCCGTTGCCCCACTTGATCTGCAGGGCATCGAGCAGCAGGTGGATCAGCGACGCCGACGCCAGGATCGCGAACACGCGCAGGGATCTGTCGGAAAAGGCGGCCAGGCAGGCCGATAACAACAAACAACTCAACAGCGATGCCTGCAAGGTCGCGTACAGCATGCTGTCGTAGATCAGGTCCCCTTCGGCGACGGTGGCGATGATGCGGCGCGTGATCCAGGGCAGGTCCGGCACTACGCAGCCGAGAAAGATCCATTTGAGGTCGGCGCCGCGCACCACCGTGCGGGTGGTGAAGGCCTGTACGCCGAGATGTGCCAGTGTGTTGGGCATGAACGCGAGCCCTCCTAAGGAAGTCCTGATCTATTCTGAGCGAAGCAGATTGTGAGGTAAAATGGTCAGATTCAAGGCGCAAATCGAACGTAATAGCTGGCTATTGCGAAGATTTGCAACGCAGAAGCTGGTCATTTTGGACACAAGATGCGAGTTCATGAATAGATCAGGACTTCCTCAAAGACGAAAAGGAATATACAAGGCGATTTCGGGCAGCCAATAGATCATCAACACGCTGGCCAGCATCATCAGCAGGAATGGCCACACCCCCGCGGCCACCTCGCCCATGCGGGCCTTGCCCACGGCCTGGATCACGTACAGGTTGAGGCCCACCGGCGGGGTGATCAGGGCCACTTCGATCATCACCACAAACAAGATTCCGAACCAGATCGGATCGATGCCCAACGGCGCCAGCGAGGGGAACAGTACCGGCACCATGATCAGCAGCATCGACAGCGATTCCAGCACCAGCCCCATCACCAGCAGCACCAGACATACCATGAGGATGAACAGCCCGGTTTCGTTCATGTTGGCGGTGATGAAAGCCGAGATATCCTGGGGAATGCGATACAGGGTGATGGCCTTGCCGAAGATCTTGGCGCCGCCAAGGATCAGCAGTATGGTCACCGATGTCCGCATCGAGTCGACCACTGCCTCCTTGAGTGCCATCCAGCTCAACGAGCGCAGTATCACCATGGTCAGCAGCAGCGCCCCGGCAAAGCCGATTCCGGCAGCTTCGGTGGGTGTGAATATGCCACCGTAAATACCGCCGATGATGCCGCCGGCCAGCAGCAGGGTGGGTAGCACCCTCAAACCGCTGCTTTTGCGCTCGGCCCAGCTCGACCGGGGCAGCGGCTGGTAGTCGCGCCCAAAACGGGCGTAGAGCATCGAAAATACGATGAACAACCCGGCGAGCATCAGTCCCGGGCCGATTCCGGCCAGAAACAGATCAACAATCGACTCTTCGGTGATGACGCCGTAGATGATCAACGGGATGGAGGGGGGTATGAGGATGCCCAGGGTACCCCCCGCGGCCAGCAGGCCCATCACGAAACGGCGCGCATAGCCGCGCTCGATCATCTCCGGGATGGCGACGGTGCCAATCGTCGCCGCGGTGGCCACCGAACTACCCGAGATGGCGGAAAAGAGAGCGCAGGAGATGATGGTGGCTACTGCCAGGCCACCCGGCCAGTGTCCGACCCAGCTTTGCACGGCGGCAAACAGATCGCGTCCCACGCCACCCTTGAGCAGCACGTTCGACATCAGCAGAAACAGCGGCACTGCCAGCAGGATGAAGTTGTCGGCAGTGCTGTACAGGGCCTGTGGCGCCATCAGCGGAGAAAAATCTCCAAGCACCAGCAACAACAGACCCAGACCACCCAGTGCAAAGGCGATGGGCACCCCCGCGAACAGCAGCCCGAACAGGCCGCCGAGGATCAGCAGTACGGTCATCGCGCCGGCTTCCGCAGACGGGCGATTTCGACCAGGCACTGTAAGGCCAGCAGAGCGAACCCCACCGGAATCGCGGACTCGGTGGTCCAGCGGGGCACCGACAGCATGGTGGAGGTGGCCCTGCCCATGCGTACCGATTCCTCGACGATCAGGTAGCCGTACCAGGCCGCCACCAGCGAGAACACGCAGATCACCGCCAGGCTGAACAGGTCCGATAGCAGCCGTCCGCGGGAGCCCAGATGATCGGTAAGCAGGGTGATGCGGATCAGGCCGCGGTGTCGCAACAGATAGGCCATCGCCAGATAAACGGCCCAGACCTGGAAAAAGCGCGACATCTCCTCCGCCCAGATGGTCGGCGCATTGAAGACATAGCGGGCGATGACCTCCCAGGTGATCATGCCTCCCACTGCAAAGAACAACCACGCTGACAGCATGGCCAGAGCCTTGCCCAGACGGTCGATCATGCCGAACAAAGCGGGATCACTGGTATGTCGCAGGTGTGGCGCGGGAAATCCGGCCGGCCCGGTGTAGGGGCCGGCCAGACCGTTCGCAGGCTGACAGCCATAACTTCGGAAGCGTGCTTGTCAGCGTTTCCTCACTGGCGCAGTTCCTGTGCGGATTGCAGAACCTGTTTGCCGAGGTCTCCGGACTGACTTAGATATTGATCGATCACCGGTTGGGTGGCGGTACGCCATTGATCGATCTGCTCAGGGCTCAGGGTCTGTATTTTCATGCCGTTTTGTTCGGCAGCGGCGTAGGCTTCCTTTTCGATCTCGGTGACCCGGTCACGTACCGAGATTTCGGCCTTGCGGGCGGCATCGCCGATGATGGTGCGTTGCTCGTCGCTGAGCCCTTCCCAGAATTCCTCGTTGATCAACACCACGAACTCGATATCGGCGTGGTTGGTGACCGTGACCCAGTCCATGACATCCCAGAGCTTGCGGGCCTTGACCCCGGAGATGCCGGTCATGCCCGCATCCACCGTGCCACGCTGGTAAGCCAGGTACTGTTCGGAGCCGGAAATCAATGTGGGTGCGCCGCCCAGCGTGTTGACAAACTCACCGAGGGTCTTGCCGAACACGCGGACCTTCTTGCCTTTCATGTCATCGGGGCTGATCAGTGCCTCCTCCTTGCTGAGCATGATGGCGCCACCGTAGGCCTGCCACCACAGTACCCGTGTGCCGGTATCGAGGATCGCCTGGTCGAGCAATCCACGAATCTTGCCATCGGGATCGGTGGCCGCGCGGACCATTTCCTCGCTGCTGAACATGAACGGCACATAGAAAATATCCACCGCCGGTATGGTGCCGGCGAACCGGGTCAGTGACGCCACTCCCATTTCAATGGCTCCCGAGGCAACCGCCTGGGGCACCTCCTTGTCCTTATATAGCTGTGCGGAGTCGTAGATCTCTACCTGCAGATCGCCCTTGCTCTCGGTCTCGACGGATTCCTTGAAGACCAGCAGGTTCTGGCCAAGATGCGACTTGAGCGGCAGTTGCAGGGTGATGCGCAGCTTGGTTTCAGCAGCGGCGGGCAGCGTGAGAGCGGCGCTGATGGCAATTGTGGATAGCAGGCTGAATAGGCGTTTCATCGCCGGATGTCCTCCCGGATCAGTGGGTGCGGGTTGCAACCCTGGGCAAATTCTATTTCTGGCGGAGCCTCTGGGGCCCCGTGTCGCTGTTTTTGGAACGGGCACAATCTAGCACAGCGAAAGCGACGGCGTCAGCGCGGAACCGGCGGGTGGCGTTGATGAACCTGGGGTCGTATCGTTGTACGATCTCGCAGCAATTTCCCTGATGAGCGGGCAGGACAACGACCATGATGATGCAGCCTCCGCGCTGGAAACCCGCCCGTGCCTTGTGGTCGCTGGTAGCGTGGCGCTGTGGGCCGGGGCTGTTTCTGCTCACAGTGCTGCTGGTCGCGATTGCTATGCGCGCTGGCGCCGATCAGGTGGCTGCTGCGACCAACGGCTGTGACCCCACCGGATCGTGGCTGGCGCCCGGGAGCCCGGAGCCACTTGATCCTTCGGCGTTGTGGCCGCGGCTGGCTTCCCGACAGGTGGTGTTGCTGGGCGAGAGTCACACCAACCCGGAAGACCACGGCTGGCAGTTGCAGACACTGGCGGCACTGTATGCTTTCAACCCGGATATGGTGATCGGTTTCGAGTCCTTTCCCAGGAAGGTTCAGGGCCTGCTCGACCGGTGGGTTTCAGGAGAACTCCCGGAACAGGCGTTTTTGGAGGCCGTGGACTGGCAGCGAATCTGGGGTTATGACGCGGAGCTGTACCTGCCGCTGTTTCGTTTCGCGCGCCGGAATCATATACCGATGGTGGCGCTGAACGTGGAGCGCGCCCTGGTGTCCCGGGTTGCGGAAGAGGGCTGGCATGCCGTGCCGGTGGCGCAGCGCGAAGGTGTGGGGGAGCCCGAGCCTGCCGGCGAGGGCTATCGGCGCAGACTGGCGGAGGTCATGATCCAAAAGCGCCGCCTCGGTCTTGAATCGGGCGGTGAGGAACAGCATGAGTCCGATGACAGCGATTCGCTGGATATCGATGCCATGCTCGCAGAACCCGGGTTTCAACGTTTTGTCGAGGCGCAACTAACCTGGGATCGCGCCATGGCGGAGGCACTGGCGGGCGCATTACAGCACGACGGCGTGCGTTTGGTGGTGGCTGTACTGGGGCGAGGCCATGTGGCCTACAAAGACGGTGGCGTTGCCCGTCAGTTGCAGGCGCTGGGCGTGGGCGTGGATGCGGTGGCGACGCTGCTGCCGGTCGATGCCTTGGAAGCCTGCGAACCGCTACCGGACGGCATGGCCGATGCGGTGTTCGTGGTTCCGGGGTGGACACCCGAAGAATCCCACCGCCTGTTGCTCGGGGTGAGTATCGAAGCGGCTAAGCAGGGAGTTCGGGTCATCGCTGTTAGCACGGACAGCGTCGCCGAGGCCGCCGGGGTCAGGGTCGATGACATCATGGTGCGTGCGGCCGGACGGACCCTGCAGGAGCCGGGTGATCTGATCGGGATCATCGCGGTACAGGCGCCCGGAACCTGGTTGCCCCTGGTCATCCTGCGTGGCGACGAAGAGGTCGAACTGGTGGCCCGCTTCGACCCGGAACCAGACTCCGAATGAGTCTGGTTGGATCTACCGGCGCGGGTCGCGCATCCATGGCGGCTCGATGGCTGGTTGGTCTGGTGGCAGTGGTTGGTATGGGCGCTTGTGCGTCCGTGCCGCAGGGCGTGCAGCAACGGACTGTCGATGTCGCGACGCATCAGGGCTCGCCGCTGGCCTGCTACGATGCCGATCCCGCCCATATGGTGAGCGTTGCCGCGGAACAGACGGGTGCTCTGGACCCCGACGGTTTTTCCCTGCTCAACTGGAATGTGCAAAAAGGACAACGGGACGGTTGGCTGGAAGCCTTCACGCGTTTCATCGACGGCCAGGATCTGATCACTTTGCAGGAAGCCTGGCTTGGTGAGGAATTCGTGGCGTTGCTGGCAAGCCGCGGACTGGGGTGGGATCTGGCCACCACATTTCGCACCGGAGACCGCGAAACCGGGGTGATGACCGTGTCCCGAACCCGCCCCGTGTCGGTGTGCGCGCAACGCACCCGGGAGCCATGGCTGCTGTTGCCGAAGTCCCAGCTCATATCCCGCTTCGATTTGCGGGAGTCACCACGGTCGTTGTTGCTGGCCAATATCCATTCGGTCAATTTCACCGTGGGGAGCGGGGCATTTCAGAGCCAGATCCAGAGCCTCACGCAGACCCTCCGCACACACGATGGCCCGCTGATCGTCGCGGGTGATTTCAACAGCTGGAGCGGCAAGCGCCTGGAGATCATCCACAATCTACTGTTGGCGCCATTGTCACTGACGCCGGTCCCGTTTCCAGGGCAAACCGTGAAGTCGCTGTTTGGACACCGGATCGATCACATCTATTATCGAGGTCTCGACGTCGTCGCCAGCCGTGTGGAAGCAACGACGGCGTCTGACCACAACCCAATGTGGACAACCTTCAGCTTGCCGCAGGAGTGACCATGCGTATCCCCCGACCAGCGATAACCGGCCTCCTTGCGGCGGTGTTGGTAGCGTTGCTGGAGCCGGCCGGCAGCTTCGGCGCCGAGCCTGCCGATGCGGAGATCCAGCACCTGCTGCAGTTCGTCGGCGAGTCGGGGTGTATCTTTGTCAGAAACGGTGACGAGTATCGCTCCCCGGAGGCACGTGACCACATGGAAATGAAATACGGCTATGGCAAGCGTCGTATCAAGACCGCGGAAGCGTTCATCGAGCACATCGCCACCCGCAGCGGCATGACCCGGAAACTCTATGTGGTGCGCTGTGACGGTCAGGAGCTACCCAGTGCCCGATGGCTGACCGAAGAACTGCAACGTTACCGCGCGCAGGAGTCGGGGTAGGCGTCGGTCAGGCGGTGTCCCTGGGATCGCGCTGATCCAGATAGGCCCTGACTTCATCGATGAAAGGTTGAACGAAAGGCTTGTGGGCTGCGATCTGCTCCGAGCTCAGACCTTTGAGCTCGTAGGGCAGTACCAGCCAGCGGTCGGTCTCGTGCAGAAAATAGTCGGGTATCCGGCTGGTGCGATTGCTGGCCGGTTTGTACCAGGGCACCGCGACGCGTACGTCGGCGGGCATGTTGCGTTTGGTCCGTTGCGACAAACGCTCGATCACGGCGTGGACATTGAGTCCGGTGCTGTAGACATCATCGACGATCAGCAGCGCGTCGTCGGCATTGAGATTTTCGAGCAGGTACTGGGTGCCGTGTACGCGGATATCCTGTGCCTGATCGACCATGCGGTGATAGCTTTCCATGCCGCGATAGGAGGTGCGTATGGAAATGTGGTCGGTTTCCACCCCCAGATGCTGCAGACATTCCTGTACCACGATCCCTACCGCGCTGCCGCCACGCCACAGACCGACGATAAAATCCGGCCTGAAACCACTGCGATAGACTTTCAGGCCCAGATGGAAGCCGTCCAGCAGCAGCTCTTCTTCGTCTATGTAATGTTTGTCCACGGTCCGGCTCTGTTTCGATGCGGCAGCGGCTGGCCTGCTGTGATTATTATGAGCCAGGCGAGAGCTGAATGCGCCCGCCTTGAACAAGAAGGCAGGAATTGTGATTTACTGTCCTGGGCAGACAGGGTGTGCAATGCAGCCGCAAATCTGTGTGCGATGGGTATCAGTTCCGGGATGCGGTACGATCGTCCGGCAAGGCCCGGTAAGGCCGGAGTACTCGCGAGTGTGCAGGATTTTGCAACGCAACCGGATCGGTTGGGTTGGCGTCTGGAAATGAGAAACTGCGGTTGCACGAGCCCTTGTGTCCGCCCGTCAGGGGTCCGGGCGATGCTATCGGCTTGCCTCGTTGTTATTGCGGTGATGGTGTTCGTTCAATCTCTGCACGCCAGGGATGCGCAAACTCCGCGGACCGAAAGCGTCAATGCGCCTGAACAGATTCACAACATCATGCTCATGGCACATCGGGGCAGGAAAAAGGCGTTGAAGAAATGGTCCGCCACCGCAAACTACCTGACCGCGCATATTCCCGGGCATCGTTTCGAACTGGTGCCGCTGGACTGGGCGGGAATGCGCGCCTACATCAAGACCGGAGAGGCGGATTTCATACTCAGTAATCCTGGTATGTATGTGGAGTTCGAGGCCGAATACGGTATTCGAAGGCTGGTAACACTGAAAAACCTGCGCCTCGGGGAGGCGGTACCCAATTTTGGCTCGGTGATTATAAAGCGCGCCGACCGCGACGATATTCAGTCGGTCGCAGACCTCGAAGGCAAACACCTGATGATGTCCAGCCACATTGCCTGGGGTGGCTGGCAAGTCGGCTGGATCGAAATGCTCAGGCAGGGGTTGGACCCCTATGAGGATCTGGGAGAACTCTCCGAATCAGGTTCCCATGATAAAACGGTGATGGCGGTGCTGGCGGGAGAGGTGGATGCCGGTGTTTGTCGAACCGATACCCTGGAGCGACTGGCGGGAAGCGGCACGATCGACATCGATGAAATAGCTCTGATCACCAGCAAGAATGAGGAGTATCCTGATTTCCCCTTTCTGGTGAGTACCGATTTGTACCCGGAATGGCCGTTTGCCGCGGCACGCGATGTGAACGCGAGCCTGCTCGAGGAAGTCACTCGGGTTCTGCTCAATATGCCAGCGGATAGCGAGGCTGCGCGTGAGGGCCACTACGACGGCTGGACGGTGCCTGACAATTACCAACCGGTGCACGAGGTGTTACGTACTCTGCGTATTCGCCCCTACCAACACTATGGCGAAATCACTGTCCGCGATGCCTTGTTGAAATACTGGCCACTGGTGGTGGCGGGGTTGCTGCTGTTGCTGGTCTTGGCAGTGTGGAATTTGCGTTTTCGACGCATCAATCAGCATTTGCAGGAAACCCAGACACAACTCGGTACGGCCAAGTACGAAGCCGAGCAGGCGACACGTGCCAAGTCGGACTTTCTGGCCAACATGAGCCACGAGATCCGCACGCCCATGAATGCCATAGTCGGTCTGAGTCATCTGGCCCTGGGTACGGAACTTTCTCGCAAGCAACATGATTATCTGCAAAAAATATCCAGCTCGGCAAACAATCTGCTGGGAATCATCAACGACATCCTCGACTTTTCCAAGATCGAAGCCGGCAAGATGGACATGGAGAGCGTTGATTTCGACCTGGCCGAAACGCTGGATGATTTCTCCAATGTGGTTGCGGTCAAGGCTGAAGAAAAGAATCTGGAACTGATAGTCGATGTGGACCCGGATATTCCGATGGGGTTGAAGGGCGATCCCCTGCGCCTGAACCAGATCCTTATCAACCTGACCAACAATGCCGTCAAATTCACCGAAAAAGGTGAGGTCGCGGTCTCCATCCGCGTACTGGACCGCAACCAAGACAGCGTGCTACTGCGTTTCGCCGTTGCCGACAGTGGCATTGGCATGAGCAAAGCGCAGATGGCCGGGTTGTTCCAGGCGTTTTCCCAGGCGGACGCTTCAATGAGTCGCAAGTTTGGTGGCACCGGGCTGGGGCTGACGATTTCAAAACGCCTGGTGGAAATGATGGGCGGCGAGATTGGTGTCGAGTCCGAGCCTCGCAAGGGTTCAACCTTCTTCTTTACTGCCCGTTTCGGCATCGGCCCTGAACCAAAACGACGCGGTCCACGGGCCCTGCCGAAGGAACTCACCGACCTGCACGTGCTGATCGTCGATGACAATCCGACCAGCCGCCTCATCCTCGCCCGTTACCTGGAGTCGTTCGGCTTTACCACCGGCGAGGCTGCCTCCGGTGAAGAAGCCATTGCCGAACTTGAATGCTCCGAACTGCCTTACAAGCTGGTACTGATGGATTGGAAGATGCCTGGCCTGGATGGCATTGAGTCCACCCGTCTCATCCAGACGAACCAGGAAATCAAGGAACTGCCCCACATCATGATGGTCTCCGCCTATGGCCGCGAGGAGCTGATGCATCAGGCCGAGGATGTGGGCATCAGTGCCTATCTGGTCAAACCGGTCAACCCCTCCACCCTGCTCGACGCGATCCTCGAAAGCTTTGACTATGCCGAGGTCCGCCCGGGCAGTGTGGCACGTGTCGAAGCTGCCGCCCATTTGCGCGGTGCCCACCTGCTGCTGGTCGAGGACAATGAGATCAATCAGCAGGTGGCTGAGGAACTGCTCGCACAGGAAGGAATCAGCGTGGTAATCGCGGTCAATGGCAAGCTGGCCATCAATGCGCTCAGAGCGAGCCCGAACGCTTATGACGGTGTCCTGATGGATATACAGATGCCGGTGATGGACGGTTACGCGGCCACCACCGAAATTCGCAAGGACAGCCGTTTTGAGGCTCTGCCCATTATCGCCATGACCGCCAATGCCATGGCCGGGGACCGGGAGAAGGCGATCGCAGCCGGTATGAACGATCATGTTGCCAAACCCATCGATGTGAATGAGTTGTTCGGGGTGCTCGGCAAGTGGATAAAGATCCCGGAAGAGGAGCGTCGCGAGGTTGGCGTGGATCAGGTGCCGTCCGCAACGGTACCGGCAGAACACATCCCGGTACTTGATGGCATCGATACCGAAGACGGGTTGGAGAGGGTTGCCGGTAATACACAGCTTTATCTCAAGATCCTCAGGAGATTCCGCAGCAGTCAGGCCGATGCGGTCGCGCGTATTCGAAGTTCAGTCGACAACCAGGATCTTGAAACCGCGCAGCGTGACGCACATACACTGAAAGGTGTTGCCGGAAATATCGGTGCCACAGCCGTGTATCTGGCCGCCGGGCAGGTTGAGCAACTTCTCGATCGCGGCAGGGAGCGGCCGGGTGAAAAGCTGCAGGTGCTGCTGTCGCAACTCCAGGGGAAACTGGACCCGGTTATCGCTGGTCTCGGCGTCCTCGACGAGGATGAAGCGACCTCTTTCCCCGGCCCGGGCGCCGGCCTGGATGTGGACCGTGTGCGGAAGTTGCTGATGCAACTACGGGCCCTGCTCGAAGCGGATGATGTCGATGCCGAACAGCCGATCGATGCATTGAAACCGCTGCTGGCCGGTACCGCGCAGGAACCGTTGCTGGCACAGCTTGCGGAATACGTTGACGGCTACGATTTCGATGATGCGTTGAGCATCATGAGCGAGCTGGAAACCGCGGGTGACGGGTTACACTCCTTTGAAAGAGTTGCGGACCGATAGGAGAGCAATCCGCGATGGCCGAAAAACAGTACCTTTCCGCCCAGGGGTTGCTGGAGGATGC
>CBDVAK010000103.1:0-11073 GCA_965371945.1 uncultured Candidatus Competibacteraceae bacterium | reverse complement strand
TGATGCTGCAAAACGTGACCAGCGCGGATGTTCTGCTCAATTACCAATGGTATTTTATCCCGGTGATTTTCTTCATCGCTCTGGTGCTTGCCTTTGTTTTCGTGGGCGACGGACTGCGTGATGCCGCTGACCCTTACGCAGATACCAAGAAATGACGAAACCGCTGATTTCAGTAAAAGACCTGACCATCCGGTTCAGAACCGACGAAGGTCTGGTGACCGCCGTCGAGGCAGTATCCTTCGACATAGCACCGGGCGAGGTACTCGGACTGGTTGGCGAGAGTGGCTCGGGCAAGTCAGTGACAGCCAAGGCGCTGATGCTTCTGAACCCGGATAACGCCGTCTACGACCCCGCCAGCAGCATCAAGCTGAACATCGGCGAACAGGAAATTGATGTGCTTTCGCTGACCCGCCCGAAGGAACGGATGGTTATCCGTGGTGGTGCGATTTCCATGATCTTTCAGGAACCCATGGCAAGTTTTGCCCCCGCCATCTCCATTGGCAATCAGATGGTGGAACAATTGCTGATCCATACGGACATGAACAAGGCCAGGGCCAAGGAAGTTTCCATCGAAATGCTGACGCGCGTGGGAATTCCGGATCCGGCACAGCGCTTCAGCCAGTATGCGTTCGAGTTCTCTGGCGGTATGCGCCAGCGCGCGATGATCGCCATGGCGCTTTCGACCAAACCAAAGCTGCTAATCGCCGATGAACCGACAACCGCGCTCGATGTGACCATTCAGGCCCAGGTCATCGACCTGATGAAGGATCTGGTGAGCGAGTTTCACATGGCGATCCTCTTCATTACCCACGATCTGGGTGTGATCGCCCAGACAGTGGATCGGGTGGCCGTCATGTATCTCGGCAAATTGGTCGAGAAAGGCAGCGTGCGGGCGGTGCTCCGGAGACCAGGCCACCCCTACACCCAGGGACTTATGAACGCACTGCCAAGACTTGACGAGCTCGACATGCCGTTGACCCCGGTGAAGGGCGACATTCCCTCACCGCTTGACCGGCCGTCAGGCTGCGTCTTCAATACGCGCTGCCCGGTCTCGCTCGGTGCGGAATGCGAGTCACGCGTTCCGATATACACAACGACGGAAGATGGACATGAGGTTGCCTGTCTACTGAAAGAGAAAGAAGGTATACCGGCATGAGCGAGGCACTTATTTCCACCAACGATCTGTCGGTTCACTTTCCACTCCGGGGTGGCAAGCTTTTCGGGCCACCTCCAGTGGTGCGTGCGGTTGAAGGCGTCACGGTTGACATAGAGCGGGGCAGTTTCTTTGGATTGGTGGGTGAATCGGGGTCGGGAAAAACAACCTTCGGACGCGCCCTGTTGCGCGCCGCGCCGATTAGCCGGGGCTCAGCAACTTATTCGGATAGTGACGTCAGCTATGATCTGCCGTCGCTCAAGGGCAACGAGCTGAAAGAATATCGCAAACGCGCGCAACTCATTTTCCAGGATCCCTATGCCGCGCTCAGCCCTCGCATGACGGTGCGCGACATCATCGCCGAGCCGCTGGAAATCATGAGACTGACCAGGACCCGTGAGGAGACCGACGAGCGCGTGCGTGGAATCGCCACGAAATGCCGGATCAATCTCGAACATCTGCGGCGCTTTCCGCACGCCTTTTCCGGTGGCCAGCGGCAGCGAATCTCAATCGCGCGGGCGCTGGTTTCGCAGCCGAACTTCATTGTGGCTGACGAAAGCGTTGCAGCCCTCGACGTGTCGATCCAGGCGGATGTACTGAACCTTCTGAAGTCGATCCAACAGGATATGGGACTGACGTTCCTCTTTATCAGCCACGATCTGAGCGTGGTAGCGCATACCTGCGACCATGTGGCGGTAATGTATCTGGGGCGGCTGGTAGAGACCGCGCCGACACGCGAACTGTTCGCCGGCCCCCGACACCCCTATACCAAGGCATTGCTGTCGGCGATCCCGTCGCTCGATCCCGATGAACGGGGAAATGTGCAGAAGCTCGAAGGTGAGATACCGTCGCCGACCAACCCACCGCCGGGCTGTAAATTCCAGACCCGCTGTCGCTACGCCATCGATATCTGCCGCACAGAAGAACCGAAGCTTGGCGGGTTGGGCTTCAAGCACGATGTCGCCTGTCACCGCTGGCAGGAACTCATGGATGACCCACAAGCATCAGTCGCTGACCCCACCTAGGAGCCTGTGGATCGCGGTTCGAAATCGGCGACCACCCAGCGTAGAATTATGCCGCCGCTCCGATTATCGAATCTATCGAAGGGATCCCGCCCTCAGCGCATCTGATGAACATACTCTTCATAACAGCAGACCAGTGGCGTGGTGAATGCCTGTCCGCGCTCGGCCATCCTCATGTCAAGACTCCGAACCTGGACACACTGGCCGCTGATGGGGTCGTTTTCAGGCGACATTTTGCGCAGGCGACACCCTGTGGTCCAGCCCGAGCCTGCCTTTATACCGGCTTGTACATGCAGAACCATCGCTCGGTTCTCAACGGCACGCCGCTCGATGTCCGCCACACCAACGTGGCATTGGAGGCCCGCAAAGCCGGCTACAAACCGGCGTTATTCGGATATACCGACATCAGCCCCGACCCACGCCAGTACGCACCCGGAGACTATGTCCTGGGCAGTTATGAGGGCGTGCTGCCGGGCATGGTCCCAATCACTCATTTAACCGGCGGCTGGAAACCGTGGCTCGCGCATCTGAAGCTGAAGGGTTACCCGATACCGACCAATGCCTGGGATATGTTCGAGCCTCAGCACCCATACCCGGGAGCGGAGAATATGGGCAAGACCTTCGCGCCCGCCAGTTTCAAGGCGGAGGACAGCAACACCGCCTTCCTCGTCGATGAGGCGATCAAATACCTTTCGGTGCGCCAGAATAGCCCCTGGTTCGTCCACCTGTCTTTCCTTTCACCTCACCCCCCGTATGTTGTTCCGGAGCCTTTTCACGATCTGTACGATGCGCGGGACATGCCGCTACCCGTGCGCCAGGAGACGCCGGAGAAAGAGGCCGCGCAGCACCCCTGGCTGGAGTATTATCTATTCAATCAGCGGGGATATGGTTATACCTTCGGTGTCGACTCGCGCGATAATCTTTCCATTTCGGAGCGTGATTTACGTCAGATTCGGGCGACATACTTTGGCATGATATCGGAAGTCGATACACAGATCGGGCGGTTGGTCAATTATCTCAAAGAGATCGGCAGCTACGACGATACCCTGGTTATCTTTACCTCGGATCACGGTGAACACCTGGGTGATCACTGGATGTTTGCCAAGTACAGTTACTTCGACCAGACCTTCCACATCCCCCTGATTATTCGTGACCCGAGGCCCGAGGCGCGCCAGGCTCGTGGTTCCGTGGTTAACGCCTTCACCGAGAGCGTCGATGTCATGCCGACCATTCTTGAGGGGATCGGCCAGGAAATTCCAGTGCAGTGTGATGGTCATTCCCTGCAGCCGTTCTGCCGCGGTGAAAGACCACCAGAGTGGCGACGGGAATACCATGCGGAGTTCGATCTAAGGAGTCCGTACGAAATTGAAGAAAACACCCCCCTGGGATTGGGAATGAAACAATGCACGGCTAACATCATCTGCGGAGAGCGATATAAGTACGTCCATTTTACCGCGCTGCCGCACCTGTTCTTCGACCGTAAACAAGACCCGGACGAATTTCTTGACCTTGCCGCCGACCCCGCCTACCACGAGTTGATGCTCGAGTACGCTGGGAAAATGTTGAGTTGGCGCATGGAACACGACGATCCCGCCCTTACCGACATGAATCTGACCCGCGATGGAGTTGTGCGTGAGTTGCGGTCCCGATAACCTCGTCGGCGCGCGCTGTACTGAAAGGTTTGATCGGGAAAAACGACACGTGGCCAAGTGACTTACCATTCGCACCCATGGTGCATACCGGGAGCATGTCCAGGAATGGACTGATCATCGCGGACAATCCTGATTGCCCTCGCTACGACCACTGTTCCCGGACAGGCTCCTGGTTGACGTTAATTTATAGAGGATTTAGCCATGCCCAAACATAAGGTCCTGATTCCGCTGAACCAATCCGAGCTAAGCAAGAAAATATTACCTCATGTAGAGAAATTTCTTTCTACTGAAGAGAATGACTTGATTTTGTTCTTCGTAATCAAACCACCCAGTGGCGTTGGATTTGGCAAACCCGACCTGAGGGCGGGTTATGTGCCGAGGCCTGGTGATAAACCTGTAAGGCCAACGCTCCACCCCATTTATGCTTCCCAGCAGCAAGATAGCGTAAAAGCCCACGTTGAGACCGAGCTGATGCCAGTAACCAACCGGCTCAAGAAAGCGGGCTATACGGTCTCAATTGTGGTGGGGTTTGGCAAAGATACAGTTGAATCAATTTTGCGTGTAATCACCAACAGTAAAATCGATCTCGTGGCCATGTCCACCCGCGCCCATGTCGGGGTAACTCGGTTCTTCTTTAGGGGTATAGCCGATACGCTAGCCCAAAAAACAAGAATTCCCATGTTGCTCATACATCCTCCCGAGGAATAACGCTTGATCCATCCATCTGCAACGATTAGCGCCGATGTGGTGGAGGCGTTCACCCGGCGGTTGTGGAGGCAATGCCACTGGCCGCACACTGTTGGCCATGGCGTGACCATCCGGATCGTGAGGTGAGATGATGAGTGGCGTGCTGGTCGTGACCGGGGGCAGTCGTGGCATCGGTGCCGCTACCGCCCGACTGGCGAATGAGCGCGGATACTGCGTCTGTGTCAACTATCTGCACAACCAAAGGGCCGCCTTGCAGGTGGTCGAGCACATCGAAAACTCGGGGGGTACCGCGATCGCGGTGGCCGCGGATGTTGGCGTCCAGGACCAGGTCGAACAACTATTCGACACGGTCGATGCCGAACTCGGGCCTGTCACCGCGCTGGTCAACAACGCCGGGATTCTGGAATCGCAGGCCCGCGTGGAGGATCTGGATGCAGCCCGTCTCAAGCGTGTGTTCAATACCAACATAGTAGGTTCGTTTCTGTGTGCCCGAGCCGCACTGCGGCGCATGTCCAAACGCTTCGGTGGAACCGGAGGCGCCATCGTCAATCTGTCTTCGATGGCCGCCCGGCTGGGTGGCGCCAACGAATATGTCGACTATGCCGCGTCCAAAGGTGCTATCGACAGTTTCACGATTGGCCTGGCCGCGGAAGTGGCAACCGACGGGGTTCGGGTCAACGCGGTGCGGCCCGGGATCATCGATACTGACATTCACGCCAGCGGCGGTGAGCCCGGCAGGGTTGAAAGACTCAGGCATTCGGTACCGATGCGACGGGGTGGCCGTCCGGATGAGGTAGCCCGTGCCATCATGTGGCTGCTGTCCGAGCAGGCCAGCTACACCACGGGCACCTTTATCGATGTCAGTGGCGGACGCTGACTTCTGGGCGGAGATCATGTTTGACGACGAGCGTAGCGCCGACCGGCAACAGATGTTGCTGGAGATCGCTGAAATGTAGTTTGCCCGGGTACGGGGCGGTGAGACAGCAAGCAGGCTTTCGATGACAAAGCCTTCCCACCTTGCTCCCACGATCGGATGCCCGAGCAGCTCATCATAGCTTTCTATACCAAGCAGCGCGTAAACGAGCCCACTGTCGCGCGCATAGGTCTTTGGCGATTTCACCAGGCGCTTGCCGATATTGGCATGATAGGGCGTCAGTCGGCGTACCAGCAGCAGATCGACATCACCATGCCGCTGATGCGCTCGAACAGCCACCATGTTGCGATGATGCCGATGGTATACGCTGGAGCCAGCTCAATCCAGGCACTGGACGGCAGGCGCAGCCTGCGTAGCAGATCTAGCGCCAACAGCACCACGGCGACGAAGGCCAATTGCCCGATCTCGACACCGATATTGAAGAACAGCAACGCAATCGGGATCTCGCTTTGCGGCAGGCCGATGGTGGCCAGCGCACCAGCGAAGCCGAGGCCGTGCAGCAGACCGAATGCGAATGCAATCAGCCACGGGTAACGATAGGTTAGGCCGGTATCGCGGTCGCCGCGATGACGCAGGATTTCGGCGGCCAGAAAGGCGATAGACAACGCGATGCTGGCCTCGACCGGGGCCGATGAAACGTTCACCAGCCCCAATGTCGCCAGCGCCAGGGTGATGCTGTGTGCCAGCGTGAACGCGGTGATGGTTTTGACCAGCCGCCAGCCGCCCGCGACGATGAGCACGAGGCACAGCACGAACAGCAGGTGGTCGAACCCCGTCAGGATATGCTCGATGCCCAGCACGGTGTATCGTTTTGCCGCATTGAGCCAGGAACCGGAACCGGCCTGCAACTCCACCAGCGGAACGCTGATGCGACCAGCCTCGCTAGCAAACAGTTGCTTGGCCTCGGACCCGTCCAGCCATCTTGCTGTCAGCATGATGCCGTCACGTCGCCAGGGTAGCTCGATGGTATGGGCCGCGGTCAGCCCATTGGCACAATCAAACACAAAGGTCTTGCGGGCGGTACCCTGGGTACCGCTGGGGTTGCCGATGAACTCGCAGTGATCAGGCAGCCGGGGGGTCGCAAAGATATAGGCGATAGCCGGACCGGTTTGCACGCTCAGCTCATAGCGTTGGCCCTGCTGCTCTATCAGCGCTGCCTGGGAGACGCCGATGTCGTGGGCCATGACCGGCATGAACAGCAATGTCCAGCAAACAATTAAGATCAGGGTCCCCGCATACAGCCTTCTCACAGCGCGGCTTCACTTTGGCTGTCATTGCCATGCTCAATGACTATCTCATAGTTCTCTTGTATGCGTTCCATCTCCACTTCGATCGCTTTGCGTGACTGTTCCACCAGCCATTCGCTTTCAAGAAACGACTTGATCTCCCCATAGCTCATCGGGTGTTCGACGCTGCGTTCATAGATACGCACAAAATGCAGGCCCTGTTTCGACTGGAACGGTCCGTGCCACTGCTCATCATCGATAGCGAGGATGCCGCGCGCCCCTTCAGCGCCGAATCTGGCCACCAGGACCTCTGCTGTCAGATGCGGCATGACGTATCCGAGCCGGGATTCGCCCAGGGTTTTGTGGTCTGCTCCGGACCGTAGTTGACCGAGCAACCCCTGCGGTACCGTCGTTTGCTCGCTGAAGTACACATGATCGACAGAGATACTTGCAGGCCGTATGTACTGTTCCCGATTCGCCTCATAGTAGCTGCGCAGTTGCTGTTCGGTCGGTTCCTTGATATCGCGACTCAACAGATCCCGCATTTTCAGGATCAGATTGCGGCGCATACGCGAGTCGC
This sequence comes from uncultured Candidatus Competibacteraceae bacterium, assembly GCA_965371945.1. Taxonomy (GTDB): domain Bacteria; phylum Pseudomonadota; class Gammaproteobacteria; order Competibacterales; family JAHEDQ01; genus CBDVAK01. The sequence continues at coordinate 3,798 of CBDVAK010000103.1, read as the reverse complement.
CCTTGTCCAAGCCGCGTTTGTAGGCCTCGCTGTAGAGAATTTCATCCTCGACGAAGGAAGCAATGATCTGGTCCTGCTCCGAGGAGTCGAGCTTGCGCATCACCAGCTCTTCGCGTTGTTTGATCAAAAACCCGGTGGTTTGGCGGTTGACGACAATTTTCTCTTTTTTCGCGGAGGAAAATACATGATCAAGTACGAATAGAAATAATGTCAGTACAAGGAAATGCACCAGCGGCTCTTTGAAAACTTTCATCATGTAGTCAATAGGTCGTTAGAAAGTACGGGGCTTAGAATGTGAAATGGCGAGGCAGCCAGTACGGCTGCCTCGAATGTGGTAAGTCGTTGTGGTGGTGACGCGTAGCAGCGTCACGCCACAAGCAAAACGGCTTACTTCTGGTCGTAGATAGGGGGTGAGCGCAAATGGTTTTCGCAATTACTATTCGCGGCCGTCGTCGACCGTCAGCGGTGCCAGATAGTGCTCCTCGGAGATGCCCTTCTTGCGCATCGCGATGCCGGTCAGGCACTCACGCACCAAGCGGTTGGTGTTGTGCACGGTGGTGTAGCCGGGGTCGCGCTCGGGGGCCAGTTCGACCACCTCGACCCCGATGACGTTGGTCTCGGCGCACAGCCGGCGAAACAGCGGGAAGGCCTCGCGAGTGGTCAGACCGGCCGGCTCCGGGGTGCCGGTACCGGGCATGTAGGCCGGATCGATCACGTCGATATCGAAGGAAATATAGAGGAACTCAGGGCCGTCTTTGGCCTCCTTGATGATGTCCTCCATCACCGCGTCCCAGCCGCGACGCTCGACCTCGGCCATGGTGTGATAACGAAAGCCCTCCTCGCGCATCCACTCGAAGGATTCCCGGTCCGGGTAGTAGCCGCGCAGGCCGACCTGGATATAGTTCTTGCCGGGCACGTGGCCTTCCCTGATCAGTTGCTTGACCCACATGCCGTGGCCGGACATATGGCCCATCGCCTGGGTGGCGTCGTAGTGGGCGTCGAAGTGAATCACGCCGACCTTGCCCTTGCCGTAGACATCGGTGACGCCGGCGATATCCGGATAGGCCAGCGAGTGGTCGCCGCCGATGATGAACGGGATGACATGGCTGCCGTCCTTGCGCTCAACCGCGGTGATCTCGCGCACTATGGCGCGAATGGCTTCGTTCGAGCGCGCGGTGCTGAGCGGGTCCACCGGCGCATCACCATAGTCGACGATGCTCATATCGGCGAATGGGTTGACCAGGGTGTGCATGTTGGCCATCGACCAGTCACCCCAGGTGACATACTCGGCCATCGACGCGCGCAACGCGGTCGGGCCACGGCTGGCACCACGCTGGCCGAAGCCCATGTCGTTGTAGGCGCCGATCATGGCGACATCGACATCACCGGCCTTGAGGTCCGCGGGGGTCAGCGCGACAGGCAGGCGGAAGAAGGTCGGGATGCCCATGAAGCCCATGCCACCGGGGAAACGCTGGACATTAATCGGGCCCGGCTCGCGACCCTTGCTGAGGTCGTCACGCGGGATCTTCCACATGTCATAGGAGGGGTCGGCGGTATTCAGCGGAATCACCGGCTTGACGCCACCCTGATAGGCCTCGTAGCGGCCGTCATCCGGGAAGTCCTCGACCATGTCGGCCGGGGGCTTGGGGGAATCGTCATCGTCGGTAAAGGCCAGGGCCTGGAACGGCAGCAGCGCGCAGGCGCAAGCAGTAACCACCAATCGTTTCATGTGAGATTCCTCTGCTGGGGGATCGATTCAAGACAAAGAAGTCGCCAAACTGGCCGGGGCGCTGTTATCCTGAGTGTTACGGTCAGGAATTTGCAGTCTAGCAAAGCGGCCCGGCCGACATGATCCGAAAAACGAACGATTATCAATCGCTATGTCCGTCTACCAGAAGAGCTCCCGCGACCCGGCAGTGATTTCCCCGCCGCTCGAGCAGTGGCAGAGCAACGCTGTCAGGCTCAGCAGCGGCGATGGCGAGGTCAGCTATCATTGTGCCGTGCACGACGGCGTGATAGCCGCCGCGGTGTCGTCACAGATCGACATGCTCGAACACTTCAGCCCCAGTCCGGACAGCCTGTATCTGGCGATCATCGATCACGCACCAGACGGATCCATGATCGACGGATTGAAGCTGCCGGGTCGGGGCCTGTTGGTGCTGCACGGTGGCCGCGAGCATGTCGCCCGTACCCTTCCCGGCAGCCGCTGGACCGAGCTGACCGTGCCGCTGGCGATGCTGGAACACAATCAGATCGACCCCGACCCGCTGCTACGGCGCCTGCGCAAAATCGAGTTCAGCCTGACGCCATACGTCGGTCCCGCCGCCGGAGACTTGCGTGGCTTGCTGTACAGGGCCCTGGCCGGTCAGACGTCGGCGCCGCTGGATGGTCCGAATGGCGTCACAGCGCTGTTACTGGCGGCCGTAAGCGCGCTAAACGAATGGTCCGACAGACCTCCGGCCAAACTCGAGACCTGCCGGACCGGCTACTATCGGGTGATCAACCGGGCGCTTGATTTCATCGAGGGAAGCTACGCTGGCGATATCGGCCTGCCGGACATCGCCGGGTACGCGTCCTGCTCTCCACGGCAGTTGCAAAAGGCCTTCACATCCGTGCTTGGCACCACTCCGCTACGCTATACGAAGGCCCGCCGCCTGGCCCGGGTGCGCCAGCTATTGCTGCGACCCGGCGGCAACGCAGTCAGTGTCAGCGAGGCCGCCGGCGCGGCCGGGTTCCACCACCGCGGCCATTTTAGCGCCGACTACCGACAATACTTCGGCGAACTGCCGGCCGCCAGCATCGTAGCGAGGCGTTGATCCGACCTGCATGGCCATTTCCTGCATGGCTGTTCGCGAAGACACAACGGCAATTTTCACCAAAGGCACTGATCTATTCCGACGACTATCCGCGGTATCATGCGCGCATTTTGGAACCATCGTTTTTAATTGACAATGATAAAAATCCCGGAAAGGTCGTTAGGTGGAGTATGGAACGCACACTGTGGGGCAGTGGTAAACCGTCGGTCTTGGGGTGCGCCGCTACGTAGCGGAGTAGGTGGGATGTATACCCACGGCACACCGGTATTCGGTTTTGAGGGTGCGTGCATTGGCGTGGAGGGCAAGGCGGAGATGCGCCGCTCCAGCCGCACTACAGCCAGCATTTCCAACGCAGCCATCCGCGCCGAGGCGCGTGCGATGGAGGCCGAAAACTGGCGTGCCGTGGGTATAAAGTCCTCCGAACCGATTCCCGGACCGACGACTCTATGTCCAACGTTGCAAGACACTCTGCGAGATATACCGGGTCATTGTGTAAACCCTCCACCTCACGGTCAAAGTCGGTAACAACCCCCCTGCCATAGGCGTCCTGTGCCTTGGCCCATGCCTCCGACTGCAACACATCAACCCTCGTTTACCGATTGCAGAACTTGCAGGAGTCGTCTAGTTTCGCTGAACATCCGTGGATGCCAATGTCACACGACGCTCTCACGGGTCAGATGGCCGGTCAGCTCGTCACAACCAGCGGAAACAACGATGCTAACCAGAACCGGCGGTCAAATCCTCATCGACGCACTTCTCGCCAACAGCGCCGATACCATTTTCGGGGTGCCGGGAGAAAGCTATCTGGAAGCGCTCGATGCCATCTACGAGCGTCGCGACGCGATACGCTTTATCACCTGCCGGCAGGAGGGCGGGGCGGCCTTCATGGCCGATGCCTGGGCCAATGCCACCGGTCGCGTCGGGCTGTGCTTCGTGACCCGCGGACCAGGCGTCACCAATGCGTCCATCGGGCTGCATACGG
>CBDVAK010000102.1:0-11110 GCA_965371945.1 uncultured Candidatus Competibacteraceae bacterium | reverse complement strand
TGCTCTCGCTGCCGCGCCTTGAATACGAACGAAAATCCTACGCAATCTGGTAACTATGTTTCCGCCAATCGCCTTACCGACGAAATTGTCACAAAAACGTCATGCTGATGTCATACGCTTGCCACACTTTCGCAACAAAGTACGCAAACGCCGCCGGACCGGCGTCCCGTATCACATTACTGTAACAGAATGAGGGTCAGCCAGAGATGAAACACCGACTGTTGTTGAACGTATTACTTAGTGCCGGCCTCGCCGTCACTGTCACCGCCAACGCGCGCACGGTGATCCAGAACAAGGGTTCGGACACACTCGTCAACGTCGCGCAAGCCTGGGCCGAAGCCTATCAGGGCGTCGACCCGGAGGTCGCTGTCGCGGTCAGCGGTGGCGGCTCCGGGACCGGAATCGCCGCGATGATCAACGGCACGGTCGACATCGCCAACGCCAGCCGGGCAATGAAACAGAAAGAGATCGATCTGGCCAAGAGCCACGGCCAGGATCCGATCCAGCACATCGTCGGCTTCGATGCCCTGGCGGTATTCCTCAACGAGCACAACCCCATAGACGAGATCAGTATCCCGCAACTGGCGGAAATATTCGGCGAAGACCCCAGCGTCACCAAATGGACCGATATGGACATCGAGGTGCCGGGCTGCAAGGACCAGGAGATCGTGGTGGTAAGCCGCCAGAACAACTCCGGGACATACGCCTATTTCCGCAAGGCGGTGCTGGGTGGCAAACGTGACTTCCGCCTCGGTACCCTGGATATGCACGGTTCCAAGGACGTGGTCGATCTGGTCGAGAAAACGCCTTGCGCAATCGGCTACAGCGGCCTCGCCTATGCCACGTCAGAGCTCAAGATGGCCCGAATCAGCAAGGAAACTGGCGGAGATGCGATCGCGCCCAGTGTCGCTACTGCATCGGACAAGAGCTATCCCATCGCACGGCCTTTGTTCATGTATACCAACGGTCAGCCGCAGGGCGCCATCGGCGAATATCTGCAGTGGGTACTGTCGGATGCCGGCCAGTGCATCATCCTCGACAAGGGATACGCACCGATCAAGCCGGTGCAGTGTCCCTAACCGGAAACTAGTCGGAAATTGAAACCGAATGCCTCGGAAGGTGCTGCCAGGGCAGTCCTTCCCGAGGCCGAACGTGCTGACGGGAACGCATGCATGAGCCACTATGAAGCAAGACTGGAACACGATCTGGAACAGATTCGGGCCGAGGTCCGCGCTATCGCTGAACAGGTCGACAAGGGGCTGGAAAATGCGGTCCATGCGCTGCTGACCGGCAATCGCAAGCTCGCCAACGCCACCATCTTGGCGGACGGGCCGATCAACCGCGCGGTACGGGCTCTGGATCGACGCTGTCACAGCTTCGTTGCGGTGCACCTGCCCAGCGCCGGACATCTGCGCACCATCTCCGCGGTTATTCGCACCAATATCGATCTCGAGCGGGTCGGTGACTACGCCGTCACCATCAGCCGGGAGGCTGTGCAACTGTCTGACATACCCGCGGGCACGATCGCCCAGGAACTGGCGGCCATGGCTGGCGATGTCAGATCCATGTTCGAGCAAGCGCTGAGTGCTTTCGACGCCAGCAACGCGGAAGCCGCCCGCGCCACCATGAGCATGGCCGCACAGGCCGAACACAGTTTCGAGACTGCGCTGGCGGATCTGATCGAAGGTCAGCACCCCGGTGACCTCAAGGTGCTGTTCGCCCACTTCGTGGTGTTCAACATGCTGGGACGGGTTGCCGACCAGGCCAAGAACATCTGTGAGGAAGCCGTGTTCATGGCGACCGGTGAACAGAAGGCCCCCAAACGCTACCACATCCTGTTTCTGGACTCTGACAACAGTTGTTTGGGACCCATGGCACAGGCAATCGCCCGCAAACGTTTTCCCGAAAGCGGCGAATACACGACCGCTGCGCGGCATCCTGCGCAAACACTCGATCCGGGTGCGGTGACCTTCATGCACCGGCACGGCATGGACCTCGCGGACGTCAAACCGGCACCACTGGATCTCACTCCTGGAGAACTGGCCAGTCAGCACGTCATCGTCGCCCTGCAAGGGCGGGCCAGCGACTATCTCGACAGCGTGCCATTTCACACCGTGACCCTGGAATGGGATCTGGGCTCAATCGACAGCGGCGACCAAGAGTCAGGAGCCGAGCAGGCACTGGAAAGTGCCTATCGGGAACTGGCGATTCAAATCCGTGACCTGATAGGGCTGCTGCGTGGACCGGAGGCCCCCTGATGGCCACGCATCCACCACTACAGCAACCACTGGCGACCGCTGGGGCCAGCGATGCCGATCGTATCGACAGCGCATGGCTGGTCGACAAACTGGTGCAGATACTGGTGTTCGCGGGTGGCATCTCGGCCATCGTCTTTGTGATCGGAATCTTTGTGTTTGTCACCACGGAGGCGTTCGGCTTTATTGCCCACACGCTCGATCTGAGCGAGTTCTTCGGATCGCCGCGATGGCGTCCCACCTCGGAGTGGAAGCCCACCTACGGGATACTGGCCCTGATTGCCGGGACCGCCAGCGTCACCGGGCTGGCCATGCTGGTGGCGATCCCCTTCTCCCTGGGCGCCGCGGTCTATATTGCCGAGTTCTCCACCGGCAAGACCCGTGAGGTGCTCAAGGTGCTGGTCGAGCTGCTGGCCGCGATCCCATCGGTGGTGTGGGGATTCATTGGTCTCACCATCATGAATCCGCTGATCATCGACCTGTTCGACGTCCCCGTGGGACTCACCGTACTCAACGCCGGCATCATTCTGGGACTGATGGCGGCGCCGATCATGACTTCCATCGCGGAAGACGCCCTCAAGGCCGTGCCCGACCGCTACCGGGAAGCAGCCGAGGCCCTGGGTGCGACCCGCTGGCAGGTGATCTTCAAAACCGTGTTGCCGGCAGCCAAGAACGGTCTGCTGGGTGCGGTCTTGCTGGGTGTCGGGCGTGCGTTCGGGGAAACCATGGCGGTGCTGATGGCGACCGGTCACTCGATCAACATCCCCGACAGCATCTTCGACTCGGTTCGCGCGCTGACCGCCACCATCGCGGCGGAACTGGGAGAAACAGCGGTCGGCTCCGACCACTACCAGGCGCTGTTCACCATCGGCGTGTTTCTGTTCCTGATTACCTTTGTGATCAACCTGTGCGCCGATCTCATCGTGCGCGGCGTTCGCGAAGGCTGAGCCACCGCCATGGAGCATACCAACATGACGAATGAAACCACCATCGACTCCCGGCAGCCCGGCAGCCGGTTTCAGGCCAGCGGACTGAACCGGCGCAACCAGAAGCTGCAGGGGCTGTACCGAATCCTGTTCGGATTCATGACCGCGATGCTGGTACTGCCAGTGGTCGTCATACTCGCCACCCTGATCTACAAGGGCAGCCCGGTAATCTCGTTCGAGTTCCTGTTCAGCAATCCCACCAACGGCATGACCGCCGGCGGCATCTTCCCGGCACTGCTGGGAACGGTCTGGCTGGTGACGGTCGCGCTGCTGGTGTCGGTGCCACTGGGTGTGGCAGCCGCGATCTACCTGAGCGAGTACGCACCGGAAAACTGGTTCACCCGGATTATCAACCTGGCGATCATCAACCTGGCCGGCGTGCCATCGATCGTACACGCCCTGTTCGGAGTCGGAGCGTTCGTACTGTTCTTCAAGTTCGGCACCAGCATACTCGCGGCCAGCCTGACGCTCGCGATCATGACGCTGCCGGTGGTCATCGTCGCCAGCCGCGAGTCACTGCAGGCGGTGCCACTGGCATTTCGGGAAGCCTGCTGGAATATGGGCGCGACCCGCTGGCAGACCATTCGCAAGGTGGTGCTGCCCAACGCCGTCAGTGGCATCCTTACCGGTGTCATTCTCGAAGTTTCACGGACCACGGGGGAAACAGCGCCCATTATGTTTACCGGCGCGGCCTTCTTTCTGCCGTTTTTACCGGAAAGCGTGTTCGACCAGACCATGGCCCTGTCGCTGCACCTGTTCGTGGTTTCCACCCAGGTGCCCGGCGTGCCGGAAGCCCTGCCATACGGCGTCGCCCTGGTACTGATCGGCATGGTGCTGCTGATGAACAGCATATCGATCGCTTTTCGCATGCATCTGCGAGGAAAAAAGAAATGGTAGAGGCAGCGCTGGAGATCCAGCAACGCACAGCGGTCAAGCTGGCGGTGAGCGACCTGGCGATCAGCTATGGTGGCGATACCGCGCTCGAAGACGTCAACCTGAACATCCGCGAGCACGAGATCTTCGGGATCATCGGCCCGGCCAATGCTGGCAAGACATCGTTTCTGCGCGCCATCAACCGCATGGATCTGTTCAACACCAATATGAGTGTCAAGGGTGAAATCCTGTTCGATGGCCGCAGCGTGCGCAACTGGCGCAACGTCTACGCGCTGCGCCGCCGGATCGGCGTGGTGTTTCCACTGCCGGTCGGGCTGCCGATGACAGTCTATGAAAACGTTGCGCTATCCCCGCGCCTGCGCGGCATCAGCAAACAGGCGGATCTGGACATCATCGTCGAACGCTGCCTGACCCGGGCAGCACTGTGGGACGAGGTCAAGGACCGACTCAACACGCTGGGAAGCCTGTTGTCCGGCGGCCAACAACAGCGACTGACCATTGCCCGCGCCCTGTCGCAGGAACCGGATTTGCTGATGCTCGACGAATTCTCCATCGCGGTCGACCCGGTGACCACCATGCGGATCGAGGATGTGCTCAAGGAACTGAAGCGCGAGATGACCATCATCCTGGTCACCAACCTGGTGCAGCAGGCCAGGCGGCTGGCCGATCACACCGCCTTCTTTCTGGAAGGGCGTTGTGTCGAAGTCGGTGAAACCGAGGCCCTGTTCAGCGGCGAGGTGGAAGACCCACGCACCCGGGAATACATACTCGGCAAGTTCGGTTAGCGTCGGCCGTCACGGAACCCAACATTCAAGCGCCGAAACGCCTTGCAGAGGAAACAGCAATGGGCAGCAGTGCCGCGACTCAACTTGACCACCAACCGCAGGACATCGCCATACAGGCCACCGGGGTCAATCTCTGGTACGGCACTTTTCAGGCGCTCCACGATATCGATCTGACTGTGCGCGAGGGCATCATCACCTCGATGATCGGCCCTTCCGGGTGCGGGAAATCGACCTTTCTGCGCAGCGTCAACCGCATCAACGAGCGTCTCGACTACGTGCGTATCGAGGGCAGCGTCGAAGTCTTCGGAGAGGACGTATACGGCCCCGGGGTCGAGTTGGTGCAGGTCCGCAAGCAGGTCGGCATGGTGTTCCAGAGACCGAACCCGCTGCCGATCTCGATTCGCGACAACGTGCTGTTCGGCCATCGCCTGCACAACGCCGATCGGATCGGCAACCGCAGCGAACGCGAAGAAATCGTTGAGAAAGCCCTCCGCGAGGTGCTGCTGTGGGACAAGGTCAAGGATCGCCTCGACCGCAAGGGCACGGGACTGTCGCTGGAGGAACAGCAAAAACTCTGTATCGCCCGTTTGCTGCCGGTCAAACCCGGCCTGCTGCTGATGGATGAGCCGTGTTCGGCACTCGACCCCAAGGGCACCGCGGCGGTCGAAGAGCTGATGTGGGAGCTGCGGGGTCGCTATTCGATATTGATCGTCACCCACAACATGGCACAGGCGCGACGCGCCAGTGATGAATGCGTGTTCATGCTGATGGGTCGGGTGATCGAACACGGCGCCACCGCCGACATGTTCGTCACCCCTTCACACCAGGAAACCGCCGACTACATCGAGGGGCGCTACGGCTGACGGCGCGCGGCCCAAAACCCGGTGAGCGGAAAACAGACACGATGACCACCCGAATTCTGATCGTCGAAGACGAACCTGCAATTCGTGACATGATCCGTTTCGCGCTGCAGCGCGGCGGCTACGCCTGCATCGAGGCCGAGAGCGCGGAACAGGCTCTGGAACTCATTGGCAGGCACACCCCGGCCTTGATCCTGCTCGACTGGATGCTGCCGGGGCGCAGCGGCCTCGATCTGGCGAAATCGTTGCGGGCTGACAGCCGCTTCCGCGAACTGCCGATTATCATGCTCACCGCCCGTAGCGGTGACGGCGACACGGTGCAGGGACTCGATGCCGGTGCCGATGACTATATCGCCAAGCCGTTCTCACCGGGCGAACTGCTGGCCAGAATCAAGGCCCTGCTACGCAGGACCGCGGGCGCCACGCCACCGGCACCGATCGAAATGCAAGGCTTGTGTCTGGACCCCACCAGCCACCGGGTGCAAGCGGACGGCAAACCGGTAAAACTGGGTCCAACCGAATACAGACTGCTGCAATTTCTGATGAGCCACCCGGACCGGGTCTACAGCCGCTCGCAGTTGATTGATCTGATCTGGGGTACACTCGCCTATGTCGAGGAGCGTACCGTGGATGTCCATGTGCGCAGGTTGCGCCGGGCGCTGGAACCTTCCGGCCACCAGTGGATGGTGCAGACTGTACGTGGTGCTGGCTACCGCTTCTCGGTTCATGAATAGCCCGAACCCGGGCTCCTGTCACAATCTTTGATTCTCAGAGGATGAGCAAGACGACACCGCATCGAACTACGCGCGCATCGACCCTCAAAGCCGCACTGTCCACGGAATCACAGCGTCTGTTGATACTGCTGGTGGTCACCGCGACGCTGGGCTATGTGAGCCATGCACCGCTGCTGGTCATGCTACTGGCGACCCTCTCCTTTGTCGGCTGGCATGCGTGGTGGCTGTGGCGACTCGCTCGCTCGGTTGAAACCGGACAGGGATTCTCGCTCAGCCTGCGTACCGGTATCTGGCCCTATCTGTATGACAGGTTCGAGACACTGCGACTCAGCAACCGGCGTCGCAAGCGGCGTACCTACCGGCTGGAAGCCCGTTTTCGGGATGCCACCACCGCGTTGCCGGATGCCGCTGTGATGATGGGGCGGCGCTGGAACATACTCTGGGCCAACCCGGCCGCAGCCAACTTGATCGGCATCGACTACCCCCGGCACCAGGGTGCCAGCCTCACCGAACTGGTGCGTGACCCGTTGCTGGAGGAGTACCTGCGCAAAGGCGACTTCAATCATTCCATCGAACTGCAGAGCCCAACCGATGCCAGCATCATGCTGTCACTGCTGGTCAGACCCTTTGGCAAGAAAAAGCGCCAGCGCCTGCTGATGGCACGCGACATCACCCGTATTTATCACCTCGACCAGGCCCGCCGCGACTTCATCGCCAGCGTCTCTCACGAGTTGCGCACTCCCCTGACGGTGATCGCGGGTTTTCTGGAACTGCTGGTGGACCAGGACACCAGCCAGGAGCAACGACAGCACGCTCTGCGGCAGATGCAGCAGCAGGCGGCACGCATGGATGCGCTGATTTCAGACCTGCTCGCCCTGTCAAGACTGGAGATGGAGCGGCAAGCGCCCAACGACTCCGTGGTAGCGGTCACGCCAATGCTCGAAGCGATCCTCGACGAGGCCCGTGCACTCAGCGCCAGTGCAGACCACCAGTTGCACCTGGAACCCGATCATCGACTGGCGCTGCGAGGCGAACCCTCGGAGCTGTACAGCGCATTTTCCAACCTGGTCTTCAATGCAATCCGGCACACGCCGCCGGGCGCAAATGTGCGTATCAGTTGCCAGCGCACCAGCCAGGGGGCGGAAATCAGTGTCAGCGATTCGGGTGAAGGCATCGCGGCACGCCATATTCCACGGCTCACCGAACGGTTCTATCGGGTCGATCCCGGCCGGGCCCGCAAGGCCGGTGGCACCGGGCTCGGACTGGCCATCGTCAAACACGCACTGAGTCGCCACGATGCCGATCTGCAGATCCGCAGCGAAATCGGCCACGGCAGCACCTTTACCTGCCGCTTCCCGCAGCGTCGCGTAACGACGCTGGAACGGAACCAGGCTGAAGCCCGCCGACACGATTGCCCTCTGAAACCCGCTACGGGCACCCCGCCCCGCCAGCGGGTTGCCGACGTCAATCGCTGAGTAGAGCTGCGGGGCAACTCACACCGGTACCACCGAGACCACAATAGCCACCGAGATTCTTGGCCAGATATTGCTGGTGGTATTGTTCGGCGTAGTAGAATGGGGGCGTCGTATCTATTTCGGTGGTGATGGCCCCGTAACCGGCCTCACTCAGCAGCCTCTGATAGGCATCACGGGAATGCCGCGCCACCGAGCACTGATCAGCATCGTCGGCATAGATGACCGAGCGGTACTGGCTGCCGACGTCGTTTCCCTGGCGCATTCCCTGGGTGGGATCATGCGATTCCCAGAACTCCTTCAACAGCGCCTGGTAGCCGACCACGGTGGGGTCGAACACCACCAGCACCACTTCGGCATGCCCGGTGCTGCCACCGCAAACTTCCTCATAACTGGCATCGGGTGTCGCCCCGCCAGCATAGCCGACCGCCGTTGTGTAGACACCTTCCAGTTCCCAGAAGCGTCGTTCCGCGCCCCAAAAGCAGCCCATCCCGAACACTGCCTGCTGCATTCCCGCGGGAAAAGGCGGGCGTATCGGGTGACCGTTTACATAATGACGGCCCGCCGCGGCAACGGCTTGAGGGCTGCCCGGTGACTGATCACCAGCATCCGCTTTTGGGGTCTTGAATGTGAACATACGAAACTCCTCGTCTGCTGCCCTGACAAGATTGGATCTGTAACGATCGACCATGGTGGCTCACATCTGTCAGCCCGGTCGAGAAAACCTGCACGTCCGGCTTTCAGGCGATTGGCCGAAACAAAGTTACCAGATTGCGTAGGATTTTCGTTCGTCTTCAAGGCGCGGCAGCAAGAACATAGCAGGGCTATGTGACTGCTGTCGCAACGCCGAAGACGGGCGAAAAGACAAGTACGCTGGTAACTTTGTTGACAGAAATCGCCTCAGCCACCATCGGCAAGCTCCTGTTGCCAGGCTTCGCATAGCGCGCCGACACCGGCTGCCGGTTGGCGCAACAGCGATTTCGCAAACCGCCGTACCCGCTCGCGGTCGCTTTCGTCGACCAGATATTCTACCGGTGACTTGCCATCCACGCGCGCCAGCAACAACCCTGGCAGAAGACGCGCGACACGCCGATCCAGGGTGTCCACCGGCTCCCAGTCGACACCATCGAAATAAGCCTGTGCCAGGGCGCCGAAGCTGGCCAGCAACCCGACCCTGGCCACCGGCACCCACAGACACTTGAGTAGCAAATGATTGAGACAGAACGCAAGGTCAAATGCCGGGTCGCCATACCAGGCGCATTCGGCGTCCAGAAACACCGGATTGCTGTCGGCCATCATGATGTTCTTGGGACTGACATCACCGTGGACCAGCACCCGTCTGGTATTTGCGGTGTCCCGAATCAACTGCAGCAGGCACTCGCTCACATCCGCATGAACTTGAGCCGTGGCCGCCAGATAGGGTTGTAACCGCACCGCATCGAAGATGGCGTCGCTGGCAAAACGCCTGGCCAGCTCGGTGTTGTCAGAGGTGGCGGCGTGTATGCGTACCAGTATATTCCCGACCCGGGCCGCCGCAACAGGGTTCACCCGTCCGCGGCGGAGTTCCGATTTCCACGGTGTGTATCGGGCGGGATCGAGGTACTCCATGGCAAACAGACCCGTACCGTGGTCCACTCCCAGGATCACGGGGACCGCCTCTGGCACCACCCTGGCAGCCTCACGGAACCATGCCACCTCATACAGGCTGCGCTCCACCGGCACGCGCCAGTCCGCGGCCACCCGCAATTTGGCCAGCGCGCGCTTGACGCAAAATACCCGCCCGGCACACTCGACCCGCCATATGTCCGATGACACGCCACCCGCCAAAGGCTGCCAGTGCACTGATTCCTTGCCGTTCAGCAACCCCAGGCGCTGCAGCGCATCGGCTATTTCCGGGTCGGGACGGGTGGCCGGGAGCAGCAACGGAAAAAGGCCTTGGCTAGCGCTGGGCGAGACGAGCCATCAATGCCCGCATCCGGGTCTGCGTTTCGGCGCCCAGCCAGGCTTCGGTGAGCGTCTCAACTTCGCCCTCGGCCTCATCGAACAATGCCACCAATCCCGCCCTGGCCCGTTGTCGGGTAAGCCCGGCTGCGATCGGCGCCAGCGTGGTGATCTCCTGGCCCAGTGCCAGGGCCCGTGGCACCACCTCCGCCAACGGCAACAGCTCGTCGACCAGACCGATCCGCAAGGCTTCCGCAGGCCCCACCATCTGTCCCCGCATCGCCAGCCAGGAGGCTCGGTGTGGTCCCAACAGATACCGGTATGCGCCCAGGATGAATGGCGGCACCGGCAACCCCACCTCGACCTCGTTGAGGCCGAGCTTGTATTCACCCTCCGCCATCAACCGATAATCGCAAAACAGCACCAGCACAGTCCCGCCGGCGGGACTGTGACCGGTCATCGCTGCAATCACCGGGATCTCGCTGGCGGCAATGACCCGACAGCAACCCAGCAAGGCGCGCCAGAATTCGCGGGCTTGGTCACGATCAGCCTGCAACAACTCGGGTACATCGATTCCCGCGCTGAACATACCCGGCGAGCCAGACAACACCAACGCTGTCACCCCATCGATCCGCGCTTGCCCGATCTGCTCGCTGAGCTGGTCCAGCAGGACGATGTTCAGGGCGTTGACCGGCGGTCTCGCCAGGCGCAACTCGCGCACCGCACCAAAGTTCTCAATCTCAAGCATTGCCATGTTCCCGATACTGTGTTGGCAGCCGATGTGGCCGGATTCAAACCAGCGGATCTCCATCCTCTGACCAATATCTACAAGACAATGATCTACAGTCTGTTTTCGAGAGCCATGCTTCTTGGTTCCACAACGGTTTCCATCAACTGAAGTTTTCAACCGCTCATTGTAGCAGCTTGATAAAACCGACCCATTGCTACGTCCAACTGGCCGGTTAGCAAGAGCGTTAGGGGCTAATGCGTTGCCGCCAGTAACCGGGTTTTCTAGAATGATGAGCAACTGCAATAACAATAACCTCAGATGTACTCTCGGTAACCACTATGTCATACGGAAACCGTTTGAGTATCAGACGCTTAATGCCTTTGGTACCGGATTTGCCCGGCATTGGAGAGAGTGGGAGTGTGTCTTCTTCTATCAGGTCTATTGCAATTTCTA
>CBDVAK010000101.1:0-11115 GCA_965371945.1 uncultured Candidatus Competibacteraceae bacterium | reverse complement strand
CCGACCCTTCTGGTCAGAATCAGCATAAGTCTCTCCTTGCGTGACTTGATCCACAATCGCTGTTAGAGGATCGGTGCCCCCGATCTCTTCGTTGTTCTTCCGCCGCCCGCACCGCGACCCCGCGACCGTACGACAAAACAAATGCATTCACGCCTGTGGCTGGAGGGTCCGTCATTGGGTCTGGGCCTCTTGATCGAGCCCGAACGCCTCGTGCAGGGTACGGACGCCCAGTTCCAGGTATTTCTCCTCGATTACCACGGAGATCTTGATCTCCGAGGTGGAAATCATACGGATGTTGATTCGTTCGCCCGCCAACGCTTCGAACATACGGCTGGCGATCCCGGCATGCGAACGCATGCCCACTCCGACCAGGGAAAGCTTGATGATCTGGTTGTCCCCTTTGACTTCCTGCGCACCCAGTTCCTCCGACAACGGCCGAACGATCTCCATCACCGAATCATAATCGTTCCTGTGTACAGTAAAGGTCAAATCGGTCGTTCCGTCATCACCGATACTCTGGACGATCATATCCACTTCGATATTGGCGTCAGCCACCGCGCCCAAAATTTTGAAAGCGACACCGGGCCGGTCGGGCACCCCTGTGACCGTTACCTCGGCTTCGTCACGATTGAAAGCAATACCCGAGATCAGTGGTTGTTCCAAGTCCTGCTCCTCGACCGTGATCAGCGTACCGGGTCCATCCTCGAATGACGACAGCACGCGCAGCGGCACATTGTACTTCCTCGCAAACTCGACTGCCCGGATCTGCAAGACCTTGGAGCCCAGGCTGGCCATCTCCAGCATTTCCTCGAAAGTGACCCGCTCCAGCCGTCGGGCCCTGGGCTCCACCCTGGGATCGGTAGTGTAGACTCCAGCCACATCGGTAAAGATCTGACACTCGTGGGCCTTCAGGGCAGCCGCCAGCGCCACCGCTGTGGTGTCAGAACCGCCCCGCCCCAGGGTGGTGATATTGCCGTGTCCGTCTATGCCCTGAAAGCCTGCCACCACCACCACCCGCCCACGCTCGAGATCGGCACGCACCCTGCGGTCATCAATCTCCTGAATACGCGCCTTGGTATGGGCGCTGTCAGTGAGAATATGAACCTGCGCCCCAGTATACGAACGGGCAGGAATCCCAAGTTTCTCCAGGGCCATGCACAGCAGCGCAATGGTAACCTGCTCACCGGTCGATAACAGAACATCCATCTCCCGCGGATTGGGCCGTGGTGAGATCTCCTGGGCGAGCGCCAGCAATCGATTGGTCTCACCCGACATCGCCGACACCACGACCACCAGATCGTAACCGGTATCGCAACAGGCACGAACCCTGCGCGCGACGGCTTCGATCCGTTCGACGGAGCCGACCGAGGTGCCGCCAAACTTCTGGACGATCAGCGCCATCGCGGTGAACAGCTCGCGCACGTCAGCGTGGGAATCATGACAGACGATTCCTGACCCAATCGGGGACGGAGGCCAATGCAGCGTCCAGCCCGCCGGGATCACTGCCGCCGGCCTGGGCCATGTCCGCACGTCCGCCACCCCGGCCGCCAATCTGCTCGGCCACCGCATTGGCCAGATCACCTGCCTGGAGATGCGTGGTCTGGTCGTTGGTGACCCCGGCCACCAGTCGCACTTTGCCCTGGTCGACAGAGGCCAACACCACGGCTGCGGAATGGAGCTGGTTCTTGAGACGGTCCACCGCCTCCCGCAATGCCTTTGCGTCCGCGCCGTCGATCCGGGCGGCGAGTACATTAACGCCCAGCACGTCTATCGCCGCAGCGGCCAGATCGGCACCCTGTCCGGATGCGAGCTGACTACGCAATTTCTGTAATTCCTTGTCGAGCTGCCGATTGCGCTCCAGTACCTGGCGGACCTTGTCCGCAACATTTTCGCGACTTCCTTTCAGCAAACTACCGACAACCGCCAGGCTCTTCTCGGTTTCACCGACATAGGCGACCGCGGCCGCACCGGTCAACGCCTCCACACGCCTGACGCCGGACGCCACACCACCTTCCGAGACGATCTTGAACAAGCCGATATCCCCGGTGCGCGCGACGTGTGTGCCGCCACACAGCTCGATGGAGAAATCTCCCATCCGCAGTACCCGCACCTGATCTCCGTATTTCTCCCCAAACAAGGCGATGGCACCTGCCGCTCTGGCCTCATCCATCGTCATGACACGGACCTCGACCGGCAGATTGGCGCGGATGCTGGCATTGACCACGGCCTCGATCTGTTCAAGCTGTCCGGCGGTCAGTGGCTCGAAATGTGAAAAATCGAAGCGCAGACGCTCCGGCGCCACCAGCGAACCCTTTTGGGTGACATGCTCGCCCAATACCTGCCGCAATGCCGCATGGAGCAGATGAGTGGCCGAATGGTTCCGTACCGTCGCTTGGCGGCGCACTTCATCGACACGCGCTTCGACTCGATCACCGACCGTCAGCCGACCGCTAGCCACCTCGCCGACATGGACGTGGACCGCGCCACCCTGCTTCAGAGTATCCGCAACCTCGAAGCGGGCCCCAGCGGTGGCCAAAGACCCGGTGTCACCGACCTGGCCTCCCGACTCCGCATAGAATGGGGTCCGGTCCAGCACCACCATCCCGGTTTCACCAGCGGCCAGCATCTCGACCGGGCGCCCATCGTGATACAACGCGGTCACCGCCGAGTGATCGTCCAGCGTCTCGTAGCCGGTGAAGTCGGTGCGGCCTTCAGGCAGTCCGCCGGCATCAGCATAGTCCGCCCCGAACTTGCTCGCGGCCCGGGCACGTTTACGCTGTGCATCCATACACCGATCATAGCCCGCCAGATCCAGCGTCAGACCTCGCTCTCTGGCAATATCACCGGTCAGATCAACCGGAAACCCGTAGGTGTCGTAGAGCTGAAAAATGGTGTCCCCGTGGATCTCGCCACCCTCGAGACCGGCGATATCGCGCTCCAGTATCCGCATGCCCTGCTCGAGTGTCTCCGCGAAGCGCTCTTCCTCCTGAAGGATCACACGCCCGATGGTGGTCGCCATCCGTGCAAGCTCCGGGTAAGCGTCGCCCATTTCGGCAACCAGCGGCGCGACCAGACGGTGAAAAAACGGAGCCTTCATACCCAGCTTGTAGCCATGGCGTATGGCCCGACGCATGATCCTGCGCAGCACATAACCACGCCCTTCATTCGAGGGCGAGACGCCGTCGACGATCAGGAACGCGCAGGAACGGATGTGATCGGCAATGACTTTCAGAGAATCCGAGCGCAGGTCGTGGCTGTTGGTGGCCTCGGCGGCAGCCACGATCAGATTCCTGAACAGATCGATCTCGTAGTTGCTGTGCACTCCCTGCAGCACCGCCGCCAGCCGTTCCAGACCCATGCCGGTATCGACCGAGGGCTTGGGCAGGGGAATCAAGGTACCGTCGGCGGAGCGGTCATACTGCATGAACACCAGGTTCCAGACCTCGATATAGCGGTCTCCGTCTTGTTCCGGTGTTCCCGGTGGCCCGCCAGCGACTTCGGGGCCATGATCGTAAAAAATCTCCGTACAGGGTCCGCAGGGTCCGGTATCACCCATTGACCAGAAGTTGTCCTCGGCTCCAATTCTGGCGAAACGCGCCTCAGGCACCCCGATCTCGTCGAGCCAGATCGTGGCAGCTTCATCATCGTCTTCGTAGACAGTCACCCAGAGCCGCTCGGCCGGCAAACCGACCTCTGCGGTCAGGAAATCCCAGGCGAAGTGGATGGCATCACGTTTGAAGTAATCCCCGAAGCTGAAGTTTCCGAGCATTTCGAAAAAAGTATGATGCCGGGCCGTATATCCCACATTCTCGAGGTCGTTGTGTTTGCCACCTGCTCGCACGCAACGTTGAGAGGTGGTGGCGCGCCGGTAGGAACGCTGATCGCGGCCCAGAAACACGTCCTTGAACTGCACCATGCCGGCATTGGTAAACAGTAACGTGGAATCATTGGCGGGCACCAACGGACCGCTCGGCACGATTTCGTGGCCCCGAGCCCTGAAGAATTCAAGAAACTTCTTGCGTATCTCTGCGCTGCTGTTCATGCGTTTCCCTGTTTACGCATCGCCCGCCGAATCTGCTCGCCGGAAAATCCCCGGTACTGAAGGAAGCGGCTCTGGCGGGCCTGCTCACGTGGGTCGCGGGGCCCGTCGGGACCATACCGCTTGACCCGAACACGATGTGCTGCCTCGCACCAATCCTCTGAAAACGCAGACAACACGGATTGTGCAGTCCCCGAACACACACCGCGCTGGCGTAGTTCCCCATCAATGCGAAGCGGCCCATAGCCTCTGCCGGCACGCGAACGGACATAGGATTCGGCGAATCTCCGGTCGTCCAGCAAACCGTCGGACTGCAGACTGGACAAGACCTGCTCGACCCCATCTTGCGAGTCATTACCCCTGCCGAGCTTGCGCCGGATTTCGGCAACCGAGTGTTCACGCAGTGCCAGCAGACGCAGTGCCCTGGATTTCAGTGCGTGCTCTGTATCCAAGTTAACTTTCGGCTGGTTTGGATTTCTTTTCGCCCTGGTCACCGGCACGCGCCGGCAACAGTCTGATACGCAGCTCGCGCTCGACTTCGTCCGCGATTTCCGGATGTTCGCGCAGATAGTTGCGGGCGTTGTCCTTGCCCTGGCCGATGCGATTGCCCTGATAGCTGTACCAGGCTCCCGCCTTGTTGATCAGATCCTCCTGCACTCCAAGATCGATGATCTCACCTTCACGGGAAATCCCCCCACCGTAGAGAATCTCGAACTCCGCCTTGCGAAAAGGTGGCGCCATCTTGTTCTTCACGACCTTGACACGGGTTTCATTGCCGATGACCTCGTCACCCCTCTTGATCGCACCGATGCGGCGAATGTCGAGTCGTACCGATGCATAGAACTTCAGCGCGTTGCCACCGGTAGTGGTTTCAGGACTCCCGAACATGACACCGATCTTGATACGAATCTGGTTGATGAATATCACCAGACAGTTGGAGCGTTTGATGTTGCCGGTGAGTTTGCGCAGGGCCTGGGACATGAGCCGGGCCTGCAGACCCACGTGTGAATCACCCATCTCTCCTTCGATTTCGGCCTTAGGGGTCAGGGCCGCCACCGAATCAATCACCACCACATCGATGGCCCCGGAGCGCACCAGCATGTCGGTGATTTCCAGCGCCTGTTCGCCGGTGTCCGGCTGCGACACCAGCAGATCCTCGACGTTAACGCCCAATTTCTCCGCATAAGCGGGATCCAGCGCGTGTTCCGCATCAATAAAAGCCACGGTGCCCCCCAATCCCTGCGCCTGGGCCAGCACCTGCAACGCCAGCGTGGTCTTCCCGGAAGACTCGGGCCCATAGATCTCGACGACACGGCCACGCGGCAACCCGCCAATGCCCAGCGCCATGTCCAGGCTCAGCGAACCCGTGGAAATCACTTCGATATCCCGGATTGCGCTGCCGTCGCCCAGCCGCATCACCGAACCCTTGCCAAACTGGCGCTCGATCTGCGTCAGGGCTGCCGCCAGCGCACGTTTCCTATTCTCATCCATTGGCACACACTTCGACTAGTCTCCCGGTACCGCATCGGTGACGATGCAAAGCGCTCGATTATCCCACATTGCCGTTGCGCTGCAATATATACCCGCGGTATGCCGGTTTCCGGTTTTGAGCGTGTGTGCATTGGCGTGGAGGGCAAGGCGGGAATGCGCCGCTCCAGCCGCACTACAGCTAGCATTTCCAACGCAGCCATCCGCGTCAAGGTGCGTGCGATGGAAGCCGAAAACCGGTGTGCCGTGGGTATGTTTGGGTGGCTACAGGATAACCTCTCGATGATCCGCATGGGCACGGGTGTGCTCCTGGCGGGGCCATCAGGGCTTGCCAAGGGGCTTGCGGATTCAGACGAAGGGTTTGGGCGCCAGGGACCAGCTGGCCAGGCGGCGGTATTGCGCGCCGTTGGGTAGCAGGTGAGAGGCCACCAGACTGAAGTGATCGACCTTCCAGTCGACAGCAGCCACCGGTCCACAGTGCCCGGGCGATCGGCAGTTTCGCGCCAGGGTGACATGGGCACGCCAGCGGTGTATATCCGACCCGCCGGGCAGACCCGCCAGCGCAGTCGCCACCTCGCTCGCCAGTCGATTGGCGCCAATCGACGGCGTATGCGGCCCCAGCCACAAGACTCGCGAACGCCGCCAATAGCCAAGCCAGTCGAGTTTCAGACCAAAGCAAGGACAGCGGATCGGGGCCAAAGCGTGCGCGTATTCGCCCACCCTGCGCGGATCGACAGCGCCGACAAAGGCCAGGGTCAGATGCAGCCGGGGGGTTGTGACCGCGCGGCCGTCGCCGATCCAGGGGACCGCCAGAGCAGCCATCTGACGGGCGCTGTCAGTATCTGGCCAGGCGGCCACAAACAGGCGAATCTCACCGCTCTGGCAGCGCATCGATGATCATCTGCAGAGCCGCTGCGATGGTCTGCCGACGGATGCTGTCACGACCGCCGTAGAACGCGAAGCACCGCGCCAGCGGCGGCCCCGGCTTGCGCATCCAGGCGATCCACACAGTGCCCACCGGTTTTAGCGCGGAACCGCCTCCGGGGCCGGAAATGCCGCTGGCGGCGATCACCACGGTAGCCGGACTGCGCTGACCCAAACCCACGGCCATGGCGCAGACCGTTCGCTCGCTGACAGCGCCGTCACTGATGAGCAGTGTCGATTCCACACCCAGCATCTCGATCTTGGCAGCATTGCTGTAGGCCACCACACCGCGCTCCAGCCAGGCTGAACTGCCCGCGGCATCGGTCAGCAACTTGCACAGCCAGCCCCCGGTACAGGACTCGGCTATGGCCAGACGCATACCGCAGGTGAGCAGTCGGCGACCGGCCTCGGCGGCAAGATGCTCGAGTCGCGCCACCGGGGATCTGCCAACGTGAGGAAGACTTTGCTAGGAGGCTGTCCGAGAACAGCCTCCTAGCTGGAAGGACGGAACAACTGCTCGAGCATCTGCACCTTGGCATTCAATTCCGGCTGCCGGGGCCGCAGTGTCTCGGCACGCTGGTAGGCATCGGCTGCCATGCGTGCATACAGGTCACCGAGATTCTCGATGGCGACCACATAGTCGGGCTGTATTTCGAGCAGGGTGAGGAGCAACTGACGAGCCTGCTCGTAGTGCCCATCCGACGCCCGGATTGCGGCGAGATTGTTGTAGGGCTCTGGAAGGGTCGGATAATCGGCAATCATCCGTTCAAACACGCCGGCCGCACGCTCGCTGTCGCCATCCGACAGTAGCAGCACACCCTTCAGGTAGCGGCCCTGAATGCGCTCACTCTCGCTGACCGACTCTGCCAGCATGCCGTTGATTCGCTTGATGGCTGCCGAAGTGTCACCGCTACGCGCCAGCTCGCGGGCATCTTCCAGACCGCTCTGGCCGCCGGCCGCCCATACCGGCATCAGCAAACCGGCCATCGCCAGCACCGACAATACCGAAACAAAGAAACGAAGTGTTGAAATCATTGCTTTCCACCCGCTGGAGATTGCTGAGTCACTATACTGGATGTGGTTGGCGAAAATGACCGCAATCAGCGCGCGATATTTCGGAAGCTGCCACCTTGGACCGGTTCCGGGTAGACTGCGCCGCCATGTCCTCCGGCAGCGACCCGCAATCCCCAACCCCGCACACACCGATGATGCGGCAGTATCTGCGGATCAAGGCGGAGCACCACCAGGTGCTGCTTTTCTACCGGATGGGCGATTTCTACGAACTGTTCTTCGATGACGCCAAACGCGCTGCTGAGCTTCTGGATATCACCCTGACCAGCCGCGGCCAATCCGCCGGCAAACCGATCCCGATGGCAGGAGTGCCGGTACATGCGGCGGACAACTACCTGGCAAGGCTGGTGCGCATGGGGGAATCGGTCGCTATCTGCGAACAGACCGGCGACCCGGCCACCAGCAAGGGTCCGGTCGAACGCAAAGTGGTGCGTGTGGTGACGCCCGGCACACTCACCGATGAGGCGTTTCTGGAAGACCGCCGCGAGGCGCTGCTCACAGCGATTTCCCGGTCGGGGACCCACTACGGCCTGGCCACCCTCGACCTGGCGGCCGGGCGCCTGGTGGTCACGGAAGTCGAGGGCTCCACAGCCTTGCGGGATGAACTGCAACGCCTGCAGCCCGCCGAAATTCTGAGCAGCGAGCAGGATCGCGACGTCGTCACCGAGCCGGCCCGAACCACCACGCTGCCGCCCTGGTACTTCGATCCGGATACCGCGGAACGGGAACTGAGCCGCCAGTTCGGTACCCGGGACCTGTCCGGTTTCGGATGCATTGGAATGCCATTGGCCACCGGTGCTGCCGGCTGTTTGCTGCAATACGTACAGGACACCCAGCGCAGCGCCCTGCCCCATCTGCGTGGTCTACGGGTGGAGCGTCGCGAGGACAGCGTGATTCTGGACGCCGCCAGCCGCCGCAATCTGGAACTGGATGTCTCCCTTGGTCAGCGTGGCGGGCCGACATTGCTGGGCACCTTGGATCGTACTGCCACCGCCATGGGCGGCCGACTGCTGCGCCGCTGGCTGGGCCGGCCATTGCGGGACCACCAGGTCCTGCGCAAACGCCACCACTGCATCGGCGAGCTTATCAGTACCGGCCGGAGCGAAGAGATTCGCATGTTGCTGCGCCAGATCGGCGACCTGGAACGCATTCTGACCCGGGTTGCGCTGAAGTCAGCGCGACCGCGCGACCTGACACGCCTGCATGATGCCCTGGCGGTACTACCGGAACTACAGCAGCCCGTTGCCGCCGTCGACTCCCCGCGTTTACAGGAACTGGCGGCGCAATGCCTTCCACAACCTCGCGTCGAGCAACTGCTGCGCGCCGCACTGGTCGAAAATCCCCCACAGTTGATTCGTGATGGTGGCGTGATTGCGGAAGGATATGACGCGGATCTGGACGAGCTGCGCGCCTTGAGCAAGGATGCAGACAGCTTTCTGCAAGCCATGGAACGCCAGGAACGCGAATCTACCCGCATTGGCAATCTCAAGGTGGGCTACAACCGGGTCCATGGCTACTACATCGAGGTGCCGCGCAGCCGCTCGGACCAGGTCCCGGAGCACTACCAGCGTCGCCAGACCCTGAAAGGGGTGGAACGCTATATCACCACTGAACTGAAGCAGTTCGAGGACAAGGTCCTGAGCGCCAGGGAACGCGCCCTGGCCCGGGAAAAACGGATATACGAAGCGTTGCTGGAACAGCTTGTGGATTCCCTGCCGGCACTACAGACCATGGCCCGGGCGGTGAGCGAGATCGACGTGCTTTGCAACCTTGCGGAGCGTGCGCAATCGCTACGATTCAGTGCACCTTCGTTGTGCGATGAACCCGGCATCACCATCGACGGCGGACGCCACCCAGTAGTGGAACAGGTGCTGGATGAGCCGTTTGTCGCCAACGATCTGGAACTGAACCCGGAACGCCGCATGTTGATCATTACCGGGCCCAACATGGGCGGCAAATCCACTTACATGCGCCAAACCGCGCTAATCGTGATTCTCGCTCATATCGGCAGCTTCGTACCGGCGGACTCTGCCAGTCTGGGCCCCGTGGACCAGATCTTTACGCGCATCGGCGCGTCCGACGACCTGGCCGGAGGCCGCTCGACTTTCATGGTCGAGATGACCGAAACTGCCAATATTCTGCACAACGCCAGCCGGCACAGCCTGATCCTGATGGATGAGATCGGCCGCGGCACCAGCACATTCGATGGTCTCTCCCTGGCCTGGGCCTGTGCCGTACACCTGGCGCGGCAGGTACGGGCCCTGTGCTTGTTCGCGACCCACTATTTCGAACTGACGTCACTGCCCGAGCTCGACAGCAGCATCGTCAATGTACACCTGGACGTGGTCGAGCACGGCAACCGCATCGTATTCATGCACAGGGTTCGCGAGGGCGCTGCCAGTGGCAGTTACGGCTTGCAGGTGGCCGCATTGGCAGGCATTCCGGATGTGGTCATCGAACAGGCCCGTTTCCGTCTGCGGGAGCTGGAAACCCAGCCGGTCAACGACCTGCCGGCATCGGGCAACGCGGGCTCGCAACTGTCTTTGTTCGACTCCGACCCGCACCCGGTGGTCACGGAGCTTTCGAACCTGAACGCCGACGACCTGACCCCCAGGCAGGCGCTGGACCTAGTCTACCGCCTGGTCGCACTGGCACGCTCACAGGCGTAGTTGTCGACGCGGGTACATGGGCCCGGCTCTGCGGCCATCGCCAACCCTGGTCCGATATTCACCGAATTTGCGTACCGCCACGACGCTGGCGCTACAATAGGCATCTTTGCAATCTTCGAACCGTGCCCCGGGGCCGGTAGTTTCCTGGAGAATCGCGACCATGACATTCGTTGTCGTCGACAGCTGTATCAAGTGCAAATATACCGACTGCGTGGAAGTGTGCCCGGTAGACTGCTTTCATGAAGGGCCGAACTTCCTGGTTATCGATCCCGAGGAGTGTATCGACTGCACACTTTGCGAACCGGAGTGCCCGGTGGAGGCAATCTATCCGGAAGACGACATCCCCGACGGCCAGGAGGCTTATCTCGAACTCAATGCCGAACTGTCACTGCTCTGGCCGGTGATTACCCAGCAGAAAGATCCGCCGGCTGACGCCGAGGAATGGGATGAGGTGGCCGACAAGCTCAAGTATCTGGAACGCTGAACCGAAGGCCCGTAGCAGCGCGGATCCGGAAACCACCCGACTCCGTAAGTGCTCAATAAGCCGGGGCTGTGTGGGTGTGGGCAGCGCCTTCCGGGACACGCTGTGAATACATCCCTGTAAGCTCGACAGCGGCTTCCCTGCCGCTGACGGTCCCGCAAGGCGCCACCCACACCCACCTCACGACCGCCAACGCCCCGGATTATTGAGAAGTTTCCCGACTCCGGGCCAATGCCTTGAATTCCCTTGTTTCGCCCCCACATAATTCGTCCCGAAGCAATCCCGGAACAAGCGGAGGCGGTGATGGCGTCCCAAGGTTACACATTCGAAGTCGGTGCAGGCGAATTTCAGCAGCAGGTGCTGGAGCGCTCCTTCCAGGTGCCGGTAATGGTTGATTTCTGGGCCGCCTGGTGCCAGCCCTGTCAGATGCTGATGCCGATGCT